>NZ_CEXQWX010000153.1:0-14254 GCF_982718395.1 Carboxylicivirga sp. | reverse complement strand
AAATAATTGTTAGTTATTCCTTTTTTATATCAATACCCCAGATGTGTTCTAAGTTTACGGTTGGCCAGATTAAAACTAACTGAATCGGTAAATATATTACCTGCACCAAAATGCTGTCGCATCTTAATATCGAATAGATTCTTTATCGTATCTGACAGGTCAGATGCCGAGAGGAATATATTTGCCCCTTGTTCGAGCAATTCTTCAAACTTGTAAAGGTCATCATAATCAGGCCTGAAAGTGTTATTAATGACAATAAGGTTGGTTCCATCATTTACTTCATCATCGAAAAACTCTGAAAATGTGCTGTGTGATGTTTTGATATTGGATTCATCAACTACTTCGTTTAGTTGTTCAAAAAGCAGTTTACTTCCAAACGGTTTTGTATCATGTTTTGAAAAACTCAATGACCAATCAATGGTTTTCGGCGAATTAGACAAAACCATAACCACCAACATTGCAATGAGAATCATTGCAATAATCAATACTTTATTTGAAGATGATTCTTTCATTAATGGTTTTTATTTCGTCATAATCTGATTGATGAACTGTTGATATTCATTGTTGATCAACTTAAATTCTGGCTCACTTACCTCAAACTTACCAAACCAAACATACTCGTATTTCCGAATAACGGAAAGGAATATTTCTTTTAACTCGGAATTATCCACTTCATAGTAATAATCTCGATCAGTTTTATAAACATTCCACCTGATGTGTTTACCTCGGTGCAAAGCCCGGAGGCTAAGTAAAAACAGTACCCGTGTGGCTTCACGGTAGGCCTTATTTTGAGTATAGACCCTCAACATTTTCTCTAATTCATCAGATTCAATATCCATATTATTAAGAGCAAAATTGAGTTGGGTCACTTTAGTTGATTTGGAGAAAACAAAAAGTCCTTTAATAGGAACACCAAGAAGTCGAATGATAATAAAAACAATGGCTGCAATACCCAGCAAGAGAATTAACCACCCAACAAAACTTAAGGTGCCATCGCCCATCCGAAAGAATGATAAAATCCACTTAATAAATTTTTGCCACCAATTAAGTAATTCCGTATTAGTAGCATAATTATACTCATCAAGGCTTTTGTAGTAAGCTATAGTATCTGCTGATGGACAGCGATAATTAACGATGCTATTATCCCAGGCCTCAACATGATGTTGAGTGCTATCTTGTTGAGCAAAGGAATGAACTCCAAAGTTCAGTAGGATTAATGCTATTAGATACTTAACTTGGTTCACTATGGTTATTGTGTTGGATTGGATGTGTCTGTATTTTCTTTTCCTATTTGATTGATTCGGTCCATAATCGTGGTTGATCCATCTTTCTTGCTTAAGCTAAAGTATTGGAGGCCAGTCACTATATAAACAAATGATCTTAAATAGGTGCTGAGAACTATCAGTAGGACGTAGGAAATAAGTACAAACGGAACATTCAACTGGCTCCAATCTCCTGATTGAGCAATTATTGGAATTTTGAATTGTATGTATATCTGAAGAGGAACACTTATAATACCACTAACTATTCCTGCGATAATAGAGGCTACAAGTATTATTGCAAACGTAATCCACCAGTTGTCTTTAATAACCTGGAAACAGCGATTAAAATTACGTCCGAGTCCATTATCTTCAATAAACATTATTGGGAAAATAAGGGAGAGGATGATTGCAAAGTAAATACCAGGCAAGATAAACATTACGAAACCGGCCATAATCAGGATTGAGGTAACAATGGTATAGCCTATTATTGGGAAGAATTTGCGCACAATCATTTGACCTACTTCAGATATTGAGAAATTTCCCTTCCCTTTTTCATGATAAACTTTTATATAACCATAGGAGATGGCCATAACCATTATTTGGACTACTACACCAAGGAAAGCAATAATAATTACAGGTATTACAAGGGCCAATACGGTGCTTATATCTGGTGATTGATCTAAACCTGCGAAGTGTCCGTTGATTGCCTGGAAAACAGTGTGGATAATTGTGGCTATCAAGATGATGATGGGAATCCCTGTATAAGTAAATAAGGCTTTTGTAAACATCAAGCCTTCTTGCTTAAAAAACTCAAATGCGGCATTAATCACTCCGCTGAAATCTCTTCGTTGTGCAAATTTAAGTTCGGTCATTGCCTTTAAATTTTTTGATGACGATACTCGGGTAGATAAAAAAGTACCAAAGAATAACTATCAACGAGATCGCTATTATGAATATATTGAGCAAATTGTCAATTGTTTGATAGTGACGGGTTACAAAGCTCTCGAGCAAACCGGCAATAAAAAATACAATTGTAATTGGAATCATTACTTTAACGCCTTTGACAGCACCATACACAAAAGATTCTTTGCGAGGGTAGGTACCTGGAAATAACAGGTATTTACCAAGCATTATACCAGCACCACCTGCCAATACCACCGCTGATAACTCAAGAGTACCATGAATCATTATTGCATAGGTTGAAACACCAAGTAAGTTCTTTTGAAAGAAAAATGTCTGGAAAGCACCTACCATCACTCCATTAAAGAAAAGACCGTAGATAGTTCCAATTGGCGTGAGAAAGCCATAAAGAAAAATTTTCCAGGATACAGCAACATTATTAAAAATAATGTAATAGGCCATTGGTAATTCACCCATGTCGCCATATACAGCCATCGGATCACCTTTTTCAATATTATCAAGCGTCATATTGACATATGCATCACCCAATATAGTACGTACAAATTCAATATCAGCTAAAGAGGATGCAACCCCTAAAGCCCAGGCAGCCATAAAAACAATAAAAGAAATCAGGAAATAAGGTTTGGCCGAGTGTAATACCAATGGTAATTCGGTTTTGAAAAAGGCTGGAATACGGCTGCCTTTCTCTCGCTTATTACGATATATCTCCTGGTGTGTTTTCTGGGAAAGCCCATTTAGATAACTCAATGTGTGTGATCCCGGATAGAACGTTCGGGCGTATGCTAAATCATCAGTTAACTGAATAAACTGATCTGCCAAACTATCCGGATTAATCTGAGATGGTTTCTTTAATTGCTGTTCAAATTGTTCCCAGCGCTTTTTGTTTCGATTTATAAATGTAATCTCCTTCATTGGGCAGGCACATGAGCATTGCGAATAAATGAATTTTTCAGCACATAAAAAACTTATTTTACTAATTTTGATCTATTGATTTTCTATTCTTATCAATTCGCACAGCTTTTATGGAAAATTTAAGTATTTCTACCACTCAAAATGTAAACATTGATTATCAACTTGCCAGTGTTGGCGACCGTATATTTGCCTATATCATTGATGCGTTTATACAATTCATTTATAGCTTGATCATTTTTTTATCATTCTATTCAATCAACAATGATGTTGAATGGTGGATTACGTTGTTTCTTCTACCGGTGGTTTTTTATCACCTGCTTTGTGAAGCATTTTTAAATGGACAAAGTTTTGGTAAGATGGCCATGAAGATCAGGGCGATAAAAATAGACGGTAGCGAATTACGGTTTATCGATTGTTTTGTACGGTGGATATTTCGTTTGGTAGATTTTAGCCTTCCGATTGGAGGCGTGTTAGTTGGATTCTTAACCATCATAATTGGAGGCAAAGGGCAACGAATTGGTGATATAGTTGCAAAAACAACCGTGTTAAAGATTACTCCTAAAGGGAGTTTGACCAGTACAGCCTACATAGAGTTGGAAGAAGGCTATCAACCAAAATATCCGGAAGTGAGTTTATTATCGGATACGGATATGCAAACGGTTAAAGAGGTTTTATTGATTGCATCCAAAGATAATCAGTACACCAATATAGGAGCTCCTCATCCGTTAGTGTTAAAAACCAAGGAGGTGGTTATAAAGAAGATGAAAATTGAATCAGATCAACCATCTAAAGAGTTCTTGACAAGCATTCTTAAAGATTATAACTACTATCACCAATAATAAAAATGCGGAAATACTGACGTAGTTCCGCATTACGTGATATAAAGTCTTTGCTTAATCTCTGTTGCCCAGGAACAGCATTACATAGTATAATAAGGTTACTAATGCTGATAACGCTGCAACCACATAAGTATATGCTGCCCATTTCAATGCATCTTTTGCTTTCGCATGTGTATCCTGTGTTGTAATGCCCGCAGTATTCAACCAGGCAAGAGCTCGTTTACTGGCGTCGATTTCCACCGGTAATGTAATAAATGCAAAAAGGGTAAAAATTGAATAACAAGCTATAATGATTTGTAACGCCAGATCAAGGTTAATTATTCCCGGCAAGGCAACAGCACCAAAAAAGAGTGCTATAAACATGAAATTAAGAACCTTTGCGCTTACATTCTGTATTGGAACAAGTGCAGAACGAAATTGAAGAAATGCATAACTATTGGCATGCTGTATGGCGTGGCCGGTCTCATGTGCGGCAACAGCGGCTGAAGCAACACTTCGTCCATTATACACTTCAGGGCTTAAGTTAACTGTTCGGTTTGTTGGGTTATAATGATCGCTAAGCTGACCACTCACACAATTAATCTTTACATTCATCAAGCCATTTTGACGCAACATTCTCTCAGCTACTTCCTTTCCCGACATCCCAAAATTAATTGGAACTTGCGAATAGGCTTTAAACTTACTCTTTAGTCTTGAACTTACTATGAAGCTCAGAACCATAAAAAAGATAAAAATGATTAATAGCATAATTAAAAAATTTAGACTTGTATGCTATCAAAAACGTTGCCAATGTTCTTAGAATGGTAAATAAATAGTGAATGTGGTACCTTCACCGATTTTACTTGTACACTCAATTGTACCAGACAGGCTATCAATATATCGTTTCACTATATATAACCCCAGACCAGAGGAAGGAGTCTTGCTCTTGTTAGCAGGTTCAAATTTCTTGTATTTAGTAAATAAAGTTGGGATGCTTTCTTCATCTATTCCAGGTCCTTCATCTGTAATGCTTATGGACACTTGCTGTTCGGTTTTATTCAATGATAAGGTAATCTGTGAATCCAGGGGGGAAAACTTAATGGCATTTGATAACAGATTAGAAATAATTTTTTCCAATAGAGTATAATCGGTCTTAATAATTTCTTCTGTGGTATTCCAGTTGATGGATATTTCTTTCTCTGCCAAATGCTCTGAGTATTGTGCTACAACTTCTTTCATCAGTGCATATGCTGAAAACTCAGTTATATTAACAGCGAAAGAGTCAGATTCAAGACGTTTGATTTCGTTTACTTGATTAACCATCTCTTTTATTTGCCACAAGGCATCAAAAACAAATTGCAGTGCCTCATCTTTTTCATTTACATCAATATTTTCTTCATGCTTAATGCTGTTGATTAACGACACTGAAGAGGTGATAGGACGATCAATCTCTTGCGTGAATAAAGCAATCAGGTGATCGTTTTCCTGATTAAGGCGATCTACGTCGGCCTGTTGCTCCAATATTAACTGATTTTGTTCAAAAGCATTCTTGTTCACCTGCTCAAGCGACTGGCGCTGTTCCTCCAGCTGATTAAATGCCTTAGCATTTTCAAGTGCAATACTTGTATACATGCTAATGTTGCGCATAAAACTTAAGTGATAGGAACTGTATGCATTTTTTTCAGCACTCTGAACAGTTAATACACCAAACGGAGCTCCGCTTACCTTAAGTGGTATATATATAATCGACTTGCTATTTATGTCACCGGGTACAGGTCTTATTTCCTGTACGTAATCTTTGTATTCATTAGTAAAATCACCAATAAATACTTCTTTGTCATTAATCAGGCTGTGAATAGATAAGCGTTCTGAATCATCAAGCGGGAAAGTCATAAAAGGAACACGTTCTCCTCTTAAAATGACATTATTGAAATCCAGTGAGTTTGTTTCCTCTACATACATACCTACACCAAATAAGTAGGTGTCCATAACCTTGCTGGTAGCTTCATAAACCAGATTAAAGATATTATCGGTTGACAAATTGGCAGTCAGAATTTTTCCGATCTCAGTCAATTTTTCGAGATCAGTTAATGAACTTGAAATTGATTGAGCTTGCTTTTCGATTTCAATATTTTGATCCTTGATAATTTCACTCTGCCGGGTTATTTCATTTTTTTGCTCATTAATCTCTTTGGTTTTGGCAGATATTAGTGTTTCCAGCTCAAAGCGCATCGTCTTGGTACGTTGTTGCCAGGATATAATAAATGCGCCGAAAAGTCCCATAATCAATACTAATATCAGTACTCTAAAGGATATCGTGCGATACCATTCCGGGTGAATGCTAAATTGAAAGATGGCACCTTCATCATTTCAAATATTATTATTATTGGCTGCACTTACTATAAAAGTATACTCTCCTGAAGGCAAAGATGGATAAGCAACAGTGGTTGAAAATCCTTCTATCCATTCAGTCTCAATTGGCTCAAGTCGCCAACGATATTTTATTTTTTCAGGAACTGAGTAAGAGATCGCATCAAATTTAAAAGTGATGTTATTATCACTCTTCGATAAGGATAACTTGTCAGGGACATGAAACCATGGAACAATCGAGTCATATGATGACTTGTAAGTGTCACTTTTCCAATTAGGGCGCTTGTAGGATAGTTCAATATCACGGATGTAAATGCTTGGTGCCAGAAAGTTGGTGCGTTTTTCCATAGGGTTATAACGCATTGCTCCTTTGATGGTGCCGAACCATAAATGTCCTTCTTTATCTAAAAAGTTAGCCGTACCATTGTTTTCAATCCCAATAAAACCATCATGTTTATCAAAGAAAGTAACATTCCTTACTTCTCCGGTTGAAGAAATAGAAAGTTTATCAATACCATTTTGTGCACCTGCAAATATATTCCCATCAACATCCGCAATAATCGAATAGATATTATCAGCTGATAAACCATCAGCCGTATCAAAGGACATCCAATCTTTACCGTCGTATCGAATCAAACCGTCGGTAAATGTTGCAAACCAGATGTTGCCCATTTTATCTTCTGCACTTTGCAGGATGTATGATGAGTTAATTTCCTGACCTTCCAGATAAGGTGTTAAGACTCCTTTATTATAGAGGGTGATGCCGCGACTTGTGGATAGCCATAATCGGTTTTTGCTGTCAGATAATACATGAAATATGGTATTATCCTGCATATTTGAATTATAACTGTTATAGAATGTTGCTTTCCCTTTATAGCTTTTTATTAATCCATGTCGATAAGTTGAGAAAAAGAAAGTATCTCTCTGAACGACAATGTCACTTATTGGTAAGTGTTTCTCCCAGCCGTATTTTTCATTTACAGTTAATGCTCTTTTTCCATCAAATTCCCACAGCCCATTAATTGTTGCTAACAAAATTTTCCCTGAAGGAAGTTCGTAGAACTCTTTAATGGCTCTTAGTTCAGGTAACTCATCGTGTGGGAAAGAAGTAATGGTTTTTCCATTAAGCATACTGAAACCGCCTTCTCCATCAGCAAAATAATAAGTGCCGTTAGAATCCTGATAGATGGAGCGAATGATATCTCCGGTTAATCCGTTGCTTCTGTTAATTGAAAGGAATAGGTTACCACTATATCGTACCAGGCCGGCTCCAAGTGTGCCCAGCCAAATATTACCTTCAGGGTCTTGGTGGATATTGGATACCATATTAATAGGCAGGCCATTATCCTTATTGAAAACCTGCCAGCCATCTTTTTTATTGAAGCGAGCCACTCCACCGCTTTCAATTAAGAACCAGAAGTTTCCTTCCCGATCCTGTAGTCCTTTGAAAATAGCGTGATCATTTAAAGCTTCAGGCAATTCAATTTCTTTATCACCCTTACCGTCAATGTGAATGATTAATTTCTCATCGCCTTTTGATTTAAACAAAGAGAGCCATAAGTTCTTATTTCGATCGCGAAAGAGAGGATAGCGAAGTACTCTTTTTTCTTGAGCTACAAGTCCGTCATTATACTCCTTAATTTCATTATTTTTTAATACAAGCAGCTGTTTTGATGTTGACAATAACAGGCCATTGTTTCCGTCGGGTAGAATTTTATAGATGGGCCCTTTCCCCTCAAGTTCACTTTTAAGTTTCTCAGAAAAGTTGCTAACAACATTGTTATCGATTTCAAGCAATCTTCTTTCACCAGATATCATTCTGGCTAAACACCATATTTTACCGTTTTGTGTTTCACAGAAATCAACATGGTCGTTAAACAAAGTGGTGTCCGATTCTAGAATGGAAGTATAATTGATACCATCATAGCGCTGAATACCTTTAGGTGTTGCAATCCATAGGTTATAATCCCGATCATGAATAATTCCTAGAATAATATTATCCAGTAAACCATCTTTCTTGGTAAAAACTTCAAAGTCCTTACCATTAAACCGGCACAAACCACCTCCATTTGTACCAACCCATAAATATCCATACTGATCCTCCGTAATGGCTGCAATTTCCGACTGTGGCAATCCTTCCTCAAGGGAGTATTGCTTAAAATGGAAATATTGTGCATTACTTAATTGAAAAACCAGCCAAAATACCAGTGTAAAGATAAACAACGACTGTTTCATGGGTTTTAAATTAACAGTTAAATATACCTTTTTAGGATTAGCTTAACAAATGACTTTTGACAATTAAATAGAAAATTGGTTTTAATTTATAACCATCTTTAAAGCTGGCTTAAAACCGGAAATAAATAAATGGTAATAATGCACTTTGGTGAAAAGAATATACAAGATAAAGAGCAATCGAAATTATGCCAATTTTAATCCATATTGGAGCAAGAATAAAATGTAGCTTTATTCTTGTTCGGAATTTATCAGATAACCAATGGATGCAATAACCCATTATAAGTAAAAGAAATAAGTATGGGGTGGTGAGAACTATTTTCTTAACATCTGAAAGAGAAGTGGTATGAACAATACGATCCATTATTATTTGAGCATTTTGTAACGAATCAACGCGAAACACAATCCAGGTGATAACCACAAAATGAAATGTGAAGAACCATCCAAAAAATCTAATGATGCGATTATTGGTTTTTATAATTCCCTTTAACCCTTTATTAATCATTAGTCCAACACCATGAAGTGCTCCCCATAATATAAACTTAATAGCAGCTCCATGCCACAAACCACCTAACAGCATAGTTATCATTAAATTTATGAATGTACGAACAGAACCTTTTCGATTTCCGCCTAAAGGAATATACAGGTAATCGCGCAACCAGGTTGATAAGCTCATATGCCAACGCCTCCAAAAATCACTTAACGATGTAGCTTTATAAGGGTGATTAAAGTTTTTAGGTAAGCGGAATCCTAATAGCAAAGCAACGCCTAAAGCTATATCGGTATAACCTGCAAAGTCACAATAGATTTGAAGGGCATAACCATAAACAGCAACAATAACTTCGAAACCAGTGTGGGAGATAGGATGCTCAAAAATGCGATCGACAAAATTAACCGAAATAAAATCTGAGATGACGAGCTTTTTAAACAAACCACCTGTTATTAAAAGGATAGCCCACCAAATCCACTTTTCTGATAATACTAATTTGCGATATATCTGCGGAATAAAAGTTTTAGCCCTTACAATTGGCCCAGCAATTAGTTGGGGAAAAAATGACACATAAAACCCAAAGTCGACAATGTTTTTAACGGGGGTGAGCTGTCGGCGATAAACATCAATGGTGTAACTGATTGTTTGAAAGGTAAAGAAGGATATACCAATTGGTAAGGTGATTTTTTCGATACTGAAATTTGTTCCAAATAGTTGATTAGTTGCAGATGCCAGATAATCAAATGAGTTAATGTCAATATCGTTCAGTTTTTCGATGATCTCTACAATGAAATAGGTATACTTAAAATAACCCAGTACCGATAAGTTTATAGTCAGGCTTAATACCAATAACATCCGTCGCATCCATGGGCGCTCATATTTATTTAACCCTAAACCAATGCTATAATCAGTTAACGTTGAGAAAATCAATAAACAGAAAAAATAACCACCTGTCTTATAATAGAAATACAAACTGGCCAGAAACAGGAATGTGATTCTCAATCCGCGTTTATTTTGGAATATCATATTGACCAGCAAAATGACACCAAAGAAATACCAAAAGGCCACATGGCTAAACAGAAATAGATCAGACTGACCAGCAAGGTGATTTAATAACTCTTTCATATGACTGTTTTTTGAGTTACTAAACATGTATCTGCCAGCTCATTCTGATCAAATTGATGCCATAAAGCTTTGATGATATAAGATGCGGCTACTTCACCTCCACGCCTTGACAGGTGTATGTAATCGGTTAAAGCCCAAGGTGGTGATTTCTTGGTCCATTCAACGATAGAGCCTGAACCACCCATTGCCTTATATAAATCAAAGAAAGCAAAATCATATTCCAGCGTTACAGCTTTTTGGGCATCGCGTATTCGTTTAAGGTGTTGATACGGAATTATTTTTCCTTCTGAAAGATAGGCTGCATCAGTAATTCCAACTATCATGACAGGTACTCCGGGCAAATATTTCTTTAACAGATCAAATTGCTTTGCTAACTGAACTTTGTAGAAGTGGTAGTTGGTATCTACAGTTGGGATGACATTGGTGCCAAACTGAAGAATAACCATGCGGATGTTAAGATGCTCGCCCATGGCCGTAAAAAGTTCAGCATTTGTTTTATGAAACATTGGTGAGCTCTGACCTCTTAATGCAATGTTATCAACTGAAACACCGCATGTACTATCAAGCGCGCATCCCAAAACATGAATTGGATTCTCACTTTCTAACTCAATATTTAGCTTTGGCGATAGTTGCTCAAATTCCCAACTGATCTCAGTCAGATCAATTGATGGAGGTAGAGAATCATTAATTACTTCAGTTTCTTTAATGTGGCCTTTGATCAGAATAGTATCTGAATGCGGCACGATAAATAATCGCACCTTTTGGTAATTGGAAGCATGAGATTCAGCCCATCTGCTGGGACTAATCTTAAACTCGCCTTTAGAAGCAGCTTCTAAACTTGCAGTTCGCCCCATTAGTCCGTATTGTTTTTGTGTCAGAATGTTATGGCGGTTATAGACACTATGAATCTTCCATTTTCCTTTACTGTCTATCCATACCGAAGGATTAATACGGAGGGGATCATAAACAGTTGTTAAACCAGGTCCACTACCGCCAAATCGTTTTTGAAAAGATTCTCGCAGACGAGCTGTTATGCGATCACCCTCAATTTGAGAGTCTCCATAATGTAGAATTCGAATGTTTCTTTTTGATGTGGATGCTGTTTCTAGTTCTGTATGAAGCCTGTTTAATTGTTCCAGAAAGGCAGTTGGGCAACTAAGATGGTACTCTTCAATAATAGTATCTTTGGGTTCAATAGCTATATCAGCTATTAGAACAGTATCTTCAACAATAGTGGTAACCTCAACAACTGTGTCAATATCTTTGATAATCGGAATCTCAACCTGACTGATTTGCCAACTGGCCGGCTGATAAGTGAAGGGAACAAATTTTTTAAGAGCCAATGCAATCGCCATTATCAATATAAAATAGATAAGAATGCGAAAATATTGGTTCATAGATTATTAATTTGTTGTAAAATAAGAAATATCTTCTAATAAACTAAACAAGGGGTGAATATAGCTCATTGAATATCCACCCCTTGAATTTTATATATGCTTTCCTAAGACTTAGGTCTTATTTTAAGTTTTTGTCCAATCCACAATTTTGATGACGCAGATAGACCATTTAATTTCATTATATCCGTATTGGAAATCCCATTGTACTTCTTAGCAATTGACCAAAGGTTATCACCAGAACGAACCGTATAGTATTCATAATTTGGATCGATTGGCCCATTTTTCTTTGGAGTTGATCGGTTCGAAGTTACAGTCTTACTGCTTAAACGCTGTTTGTCGGCGTATGCCATATCATTGATGCGACTGTAATATTCAGTTTTATCTTTTGGTACATAAATACGTAATTTCTGACCAACGCGGATTACATTCCGGCGAATATTATTCCAGTATCGTAAATCGGATGTACGCACATCATACCAATCAGCAATTAGTCCTACAGCATCTCCTGATTTAACTGTGTAATAAACTGTTGCTTTGTTTTTAGGAATATCAGGGGTGTAGGTTGAATATTGTGGCTTTACAGTGGTTTTGCCATTAACAAAGTAAGTATCTCTTTTGAAAGCATAGATGGAGTCTTCCATGGCAGCAAAGTCGGAAGCATCATTCATGGCTAATCTTAACGCAAAATCACTTCCGGCCGGGATCATATCTTTTCTATATTGCGGATTCAGGCTTCTTAAATAATCCATCTTAACATTCAGCTTTTCGGCTACCTGCTTAAAGTGAATCGCCTGGTTGATAGATATCGTGTCAGTGACTACTGGTAAATTGTTAGGATTAGCATATAAGTTATGCTCCTTGGCGTACATAAATGTGTAAGTAGCCGCAATAAAAGCAGGTACATACCCTCTGGTCTCTCTAGGTAAATGATAATATATTTTCCAGAAATCACGATGACCACCTGAACGACGAATAGCCTTATTAACATTACCAGGTCCACAGTTATAGGCCGCAATTACCAAAAACCAATCTTTGTAGATGGCATATAAGTCATCCAGGAAATTAATGGCGGCAACTGTTGATTTATAAGGATCGCGTCTTTCATCAACATATGAATTGATGGTAAGTCCATATTGCTTTCCTGTATAATACATAAATTGCCAAAGCCCTGATGCTCCTGCTCGCGAGTAAGCTCTGGGATTTAAAGCAGATTCGATTATTGGCAGGTATTTCAGTTCTAATGGCATTTGTCTCGCATCCAGTTCTTGCTCGAATAGTGGAAAGTAGTAATCAGAAAGTCCTAACATATTTTGCACTAACTCTCTGCGACGAACGGTATATAGTTCGATATGACTCTTCACAATCGAATTATAGGTATAAGGCATTGGCGAGTTAATAGCTGCAATTCGTTCAATATAAACTGAGTCGGGTAATTTACCTATGCTTGATTGACTTGCAACCGAATCTAAAATATAATGATCTGGTGCTTTATTAATATACCATTGATTTAAGAGGCTGTCGAGGCACTCTTCCAAATATGGAGGTGTATCTGCTTCAGGGATCGAATCAACTTCACTCTGTGCGCTTGCAACACTTCCAACAATCATCATACAGGCCACGATGGCCAGTTTCTTCACCTTTTGCATAATTCGCTAGAATTTAAATTTTAACTGCAGACCTAATCCTGCATATTCGCCTGGGGCAGGTGCCATCATGGATGGTCTCACCTGCATGGTTAAGTCATCACTGATACTGAAATTGTAAAAATGAGCATCAACTGCCGCATCAACAATTTGGATGACATAAATGCCCACCATGCCAATGTAGCTAAGATCACGATAACGGCGATAATACTGCTTTTTGCTATTTAAAGCTTCTTCGAACCATTGTTCGTATTCACCGTAAATCTGATCCTCGGTTAATCCAGGCGGGATAAACTCAAGATAACTTTTATTGCCAGGATCGCGGATAATAAAATCACGATAGGCCGCTTTATATTTATTGTAAAATTTGGTATTAAAATGGATGGCATAGGCCACACCACCTATTCCCGCGTAAAGGATTGGTATTTTCCAATACTTTTTATTGTATGCTTGTCCCAATCCGGGAAGGATGGCAGCATAAAAAGATGCCTTATGTGGAGAATGCTTCTTTTCAATCGTTGGTGTTTCTACAGGCATACCTTCAATGGTTGCCGTATCACCTTGACTAATAAAAGCGTCTGTTCGTTGTGCATGAAGGGATAATGATAAACACATCAAGATCACCAAGCAGCACAGCTGGCTATAATGTTTTTTCTTTGTGGTCAAATCAAAGTCTATTTCAAGCAAATAAACTGTTATTATTTTGCTTTATCCAGAATGCTGATAATTTTTTCCAATTCATCGTCAGACCCGAAAGGAATCACAATTTTACCCTTTCCATTATCTGTTCGGGAGAACTGAATGTTTGTTCTAAAGAACGTTGACAATTGAGACTTTAATGCCTCGTACTCTTCTGGTAGATTTTTTTTTTTTTTGGATGATTTTTTACTGTCAACACCATTATTAAGGTCACGAACCATTTGCTCAACCTTACGTACAGAAAGGTCATTTTTAATGGTTTCGTCAAATATCATTAACTGAGCGTTGGGATCTTCAACACTTATGATGGCACGTGCATGTCCCATACCAATTTGCTTCTCAACCAAACCTAGTTGCACCTCAGCTGGTAATTTAAGCAATCGCA
>NZ_CEXQWX010000152.1:0-14432 GCF_982718395.1 Carboxylicivirga sp. | reverse complement strand
CTTTGCCTTGCATAATTACTGGGATCGGTATGTAGCATTTTTCGGTAATGGAGCTTATACCTACAAAGGCAAATACATTGTCAACGGAACGTATCGCCTTGATGGCAGTAACCAGTTGGGGAGTAGCAAGCAAGCCCGTTGGTTAAGTACCTGGAATATTAGTGGTAAGTGGAATATCAAAGAGGAAGCTTTTATACAGGATAATAAAACAATTTCCACACTTCAGCTACGCGCCACCTATGGTTTAACTGCATCAATGGGACCGGCCACCAATTCAAAGGCTGTTTATTCTTCGGGCATTACTGTGGTACCTTTTCCCAGTGAAATACAAAATGGCATATCCGTTCGAAGCCTTGAAAACTCAGATTTAACGTGGGAAAAGCAGTACGAGTTAAACATTGGTTTAGATATTGGATTGTTCAACAACCGTATTAGCATCACAACCGATGCATATCAGCGAAATGGTTTTGATTTAATTGCTGCCATTCGCACATCAGGTATTGGTGGTGAAATGTATAAGCTGGCCAACTATGCCGATATGGAATCCTACGGTGTTGAGTTTACTCTAAACACGAGAAATATCAACAAAGGCGCATTCCAATGGACGACCAATGCAACTTTTGCCTACAATAAGAATGAAATCACAAGGTTAGCTTCTAATCCTTATATTCTCACCTTAACGAGTACTCAAGGTGCAGCCATACAAGGTGGTCCTGTCAGAGGATTATATTCCATCCCTTTTGCCGGATTAAATGAAGATGGTTTACCTACATTCTATGATCATGAAGGTAACCGAACGACAGAAGTCAACTTTCAAAGCGACTTAGTCGATCACTTGATATTTGAAGGACCTGTCGATCCTAAAATTTCGGGAGGATTGGGAAACCGTTTTACCTGGAAAAATCTGTCGATGAATGTTTTTATGAGCTATCAGTTCGGCAATGTTATTCGTTTATATCCTTCATTTAACGCCCGCTATTCCGATCTGGATGCCATGCCAAAAGATATGCTAAATCGCTGGCTATCATCAGGTGATGAAAATCACACGGATATACCTCGCATTGCCTCCAAACGTGAATTTGACGATAAAGGAACCAGTCTTCAGGCAACATACAATGCCTATAACTATAGCAATAAGCGCGTGGCAAAAGGTGATTTTATCCGCTTAAATGAGGTGAGTTTAACTTATCAATTACCAACCAATTGGGTCAAGAAGATTAAGGCCTCAGGTGTTAGCCTGAAGTTACAAGCCACCAATTTATGCCTGCTGTATTCCGACAAAAAGTTAAACGGACAGGATCCTGAATTTTTTGGTACCGGTGGTGTGGCCTTACCAGTACCTAAACAATATACCCTTAACCTAAGACTGAATTTCTAAACAAATGATTATGCAATATAGAGTAATAGCTTTATTGACAAGCCTGATCTTATTAGTTGGGTGTAACGATTTTTTAGAAAAAAAACCTGATGACAGAGCTGTAATTGACTCCCCTGAAAAGGTAGGTGCCTTGCTGGTTAATGCATACACAAGTGCCAATCACCATGCTTTTTGCTACGCCATGTCGGATAATGCAACATTGAAAACAAAGAGCGAAAGAAAGCATGAAACAAATAAAAATGCCTATTACTGGGAAGATTTCATCCGAGTTGACCAGGATAGTCCCGAATATTATTGGAACCGTTGCTATAGAGCCATTATGCAGGCTAATCATGCATTGGCAATGATCGAACCGTTAATTGTTGATGGTAAGGTGCCGGATGACTACGCTGCTTATTATGCTGAAGCTCTCCTGTGTCGTGCCTACACCCATTTTATGCTGGTTAACCTCTGGAGTCCTCAGTACAACCCTGAAACAGCTAAAAATGATCTTGGAATTCCTTATGTGAAAGAACCGGAAACCGTCGTTATGAAACACTATGAACGAGGTACAGTTGAAAGTGTTTACGCTGATATTGAAGCTGATCTGAGCGCTGGTTTAAAGTATCTTGACGATTATGCCTATGAAGCAGATCATCGCCGCCTGCACTGGAACACACAATCGGCTAACACTTTTGCGGCTCGCTTCTATTCCATGAAAGGCGAATTCCAGAAAGTATTGGATCACACAGGTAAAGTTTTTACCCGTCATCCGGATGAATTATTGCGAGAGATAAACACAGTATATTCTCAAATGGACATCAATGAAAGGATTCCTTTATGGGGCAAAACAACTGAAAAATGCAATTTTCTGGTGACACCACAGTATTCCAATTGGTTTCTGTATTTCTATGGATCGTATGAATATGGTCTGGATAATGAAATGTACCGTACACTTTTCAAAGGAGATTATGGTACCCAGCTAATACCTGAACCTTTTGTTGCTACCCAAAGAGCGCAGGGAGGCTATTCAGACGGATGGGCTTTTGATATTTACGGTAACGACCAAAACTACTTTATGGCCAAATGGGGCTTCCACACCGAAAAAGATGGCTTAAACAGTGAAACCGGTTATTACATGATTATGAACGTATTGTTTGATGCAGAAGAAGCGCTGTTCTTAAGGATGGAAGCTCAGGCAATGCTGGGCAATTATGAACTGGTTCGAAACGGGCTGGACATATACTTTTCTAAACGTGTGAAAGATTACTCAACCAATAATTTAGTGACAGAAGAAAAGCTATTACAACGCTATGATGAAAAGGTAGCGAATTATAAGTTGAATCCTTTCTACAATATACCAGATGTTACTCGTCCTTACCTGAATTGCCTGTACGACCTGCGTCGTAAAGAGTTTTATTACACAGGTATGCGTTGGTTCGATATTCGTCGCTTCCGTACTCCGGTGATTCATAAAACCGGACCGGATAGTGAAATTGTATTAAAGGCAGATGACCTGAGACGCCAGATTCAAATTCCAATCGGAGCTACCTCTGCAGGCATCGAAGAAAATCCCAGATAATCAGAATCATGAAGAATATATTAAAATATACCTTACTATTAGCCACCATCTTTATCTGTTTCTCATGTGAAGATGAAGATGGCTTAAGAGAAGAGTCGGTTATAACACTTCAGGAAATGCATAACAGTGAGCTGGATAAATGGATCTACGACACATTTACCAAGCCTTACAACATTGAAGTGAAATGGAAATGGGAAGATCGTGAGATGGATAACAACTTTCATGTTACACCTCCTCAAAAAGAAAAAGCAGAAGCCTTTTTAAAAGCATTGCTTGAATTATGGATAAAACCATATGAAGCCGAAGCTGGTATTGAGTTTATTAAAACCTACTCACCAAAATTGATTTACCTGGTGGGTACACCACAATATAATGCAGATGGAACCATGACTGTTGGTTTGGCTGAAGGCGGCAGAAAGGTAACTGTATTTAATGTGAACGATTTTACATTGACCGACATGGATAAAATGTCGAAAGCTTTCCATACCATGCATCATGAGTTTGCCCACATTTTGCATCAAAAGGTATTGATACCAACAGAATTCAAAGCGTTAAGTAAAGGTGACTACACTGGTGCCTGGTACAACATTGATGAAGTTAATGCAGGAGCAGCCGGATTTATTACTCCATACAGTATGTCAAAATTCGAAGAAGACTGGGTTGAAATTACGGCCACCATCTTAACTAACGTCAAAAATTCAAATGAAGATGGGCCATACATGGTTCCTGATTATGATGAGAATGGTGAAGCTAAGCGCGATGATGACAATAAGATGATTTGGGTGGAAGAGCAAATGTCACAATGGACACATAAATTAATGTTGATTGGTATAGGGGCAGTTCGCGACAGTAGAAACCAGATTGTTTATTTACAACATCCGAATGCTAATGATGGACGCAACAAGTTGCTTAGCAAAATCACCATGGTGAATGATTATTACCAAACTGTTTGGGACATGAGCCTCTTTAGCCTTCAAAGGCGAATTGAATTGGCTGCTTTAAAGCTTATCGAAGAAAACACAATAAAAGAAGACGATGATGAAGACGATGAGTAAACTACATATACTATTGGCAGGATTATTCCTGCTGGTTATCACAGGAGCCTGTGATAAGTCAGATTTTGAGAACAAATTTGACTTATCGCCAGATGAACGTTTGCAGGAGCGAATTGCAACGTTTAAAAAAGCCCTTACGGCACCTGAACATGGCTGGGTATTTCATTTAAATATGGGCAATGGTGTTGATAATACAGTTTATGGCATTGTTAAGTTTAACAATGATTATACCTTAAAAATGGAAAATGAAATTATCCCTGAGGCCGAAAGTGAATATACAATTTTTGCCGAAGCGGATATTGAATTGGTTTTTAACACCTACAATAACATTATTACCTTTTTTGCTGAACCGAATGCCAATTTACCTGAAGGCTATGGAACTGATTTGGAGTACAACCTCAAATCAATAGAGGATGATCAAATTATACTGGAAGGAAAAGTATTGGGAACCAAACTAAAACTTGTAAAAGCATCTGAGGAAGAAACATCCTTAGAACCTTTGAAGAAAAATGTAAGCTATCTTAACCAGCAACGGACTGCTCGTTACATGTCACTAAAAATCACCAAAGGACCAGGAGCAAGTGAAGATAATCCAAAACTAATTGGTATGGATTGTTCCACTTACCTGCGCATGGCTGAAATAGACTACAATCATAAGGGCGAATACATTGATGTAAATAAGAATATCTTTTTTACGCATACCGGTTTTGGCCTAAGTTCTGCAATTAAAATTGATGACGAGGAAATTCAGTATTTCAAATATAATGTTGAAAAAGAACGCTATGAGATAGATCACCCGAGCATCGAAGGATATATCTACTGCGATGTATTGCCTGTTTACTTCAAACCAGGTCTATACGATGAATTTATGGACAAATTCAGTATGAAAATCAAAAACACTTTCGGAAAGGTATGGGATATTTATATTCCTATGAAGAAAGCGAATACTGTTATTAAATCTGTTGTATTAGCAACAGATTACAATCGCCGTATTCCTTTATTCGATGAAGAAGGTAACCCTGTGTTGGATGAAGTATACAATCATGATTATGAATTAGGGGAACACCTTGGCGAAGGGCTTTTATTTAGTTTTCACGAGCGTGAGCAATTTTATTTCTACTGGGTACCAATGGAAGTGCAAAAAATTGAAGAGGATCGTGTTCGATTGGTGCGTAAGAATGGTGAATTCTGCACTGAAGATACTAAAGACCCAACCATTGGTCAAGATATAAAAGACAATAAGGAATTTCAGGAATTTGTGGATTATATCTGTAACGATAAAGGCTGGATGATTCGAAAGACAGAGGAAGCCGGAACCATCGACTTTGATTTCTATTCTTTAGAAGATCCCAATAACTATTTCTATTCTCGATTATATTAAATCTTAAGGCCGGAATGAGACCTCCGGCCTATTGCTATTATTAATTATAAATAAAAATTTATGAAAACAATTTCTACATTAATTTTACTAATGTGCACCTTAACGATTGATGCCCAAAACTTTACTTTTGATCAAATCACTAAATTTATAAGCTCGGGTGAGGGCGAAACAGAATTTGGTGATCCTGAAAACTTGTTTGAATTTAAAGGTGAACTTTATTTCACTGTTCAAAAATCTGTTGACAGCAAATCACACGTTTATCTTGCAAAGATAGCAACAGAGAATAACATAGAGCCACTCTATTTGTTAAACGAAGGTCAAAGCGGTTATACATTTCATAAAGCTGTAGTTGGTGATCGTCTATTCCTAACCAAACAAAAAAATACAGTTACTGAACTCTGGTGGACTGAAGATCTGATTACATACACAAAGTTAGATGATCCATTTGCAGGAGAAAGCGCATCGAGACCTGCTAATTTCCAATCTTTGAATGGTAAACTATATTATACAGCCGGTTATAGTGACAATTCAGCAGGTTTATTCTCATGCGATACAGACGCCCTCAATGTTAAGTTTATTTCAAAGCATACGGCTGTTTCTAATCTAGGATTACTTAATAATAACATCTACTATGGATATACTGATTATATAGATGATGATGGTGACAATAATATTGATAGAGTTGATTTTGCCATTGTATATTATAATGATACTGACGGAGAAACAAAACTTAATGATAATATATATGCGGCAGGAACCATAGCTGGTCAGAATTTCACAAAATATGATGAAACTCTCTATTTTTCCGGTTATACTGCTGATACAGGTTATGAGTTATTTTCATTTGATGGCACTAATATTAAGTTGGTCAAAGATATTGTTACCGGTACTGATAATTCATTACCTCAAAACATGGTTGTTGTCGACAACTTACTTTATCTCTATACTGTTGATGGTAGCAACATGCAGTTGCATAAATACAACGCAAATAACGAAGAGTTCACTACATGTATATTTAACGCGCCGAAAGAAAGCTATGACAGATATGTTTGTGCTTTTAAGAATCATTTTTTCGCCAATGGCTATGGCAGTGATTATGGTCATGAATTGTTTGCCTATAAAGATGAATCTACAATAGCATTTGACATTAACCCGAAAGCCAGCAGCTGGTCTAAATTTAGCTCTAGTCCGCATAGCTTAATTGCTATTGATGACAACTTGTGGTTTGTAGGGAAAATTGGATCAAACTCCAATATTTATAAGCTTTTTGTGGATAATGCAACTGCTCTTGATAATTCATTCACAGAAGCTAAAGAAGAATTTTCTGTAACGCCTAATCCGGCAAGCGGATATTTCAATGCTATTTTGAAAAATTCAGACGTTAAGGGAAATGTGAAAGTATTTGATCTGAGTGGAAATATTGTTCTAAGTCAGGAAATCAGCAGCCAAAACAACAAGATAGAAACATATATTCTGTGTCCCGGCATGTATATCGTACAGTTAAACACAGCTTCAGATTCATATACTCAGAAATTAAAAATTAAATAGGCAATTTCTCAACATTACTCATGTACTAAATTACAGGTAGATGAGTAATGTTGTTTACCTAAAATTTCAAATAACATTTATGAAAAAAATAACTACTTTACTCTTGCTTATTTGTGCATTGATAACAAATGCACAGACCTATAATTTAGAACAAATTACCACAATTGAAGATCAGAATTACGAAGACCCTAAATGCCTGATTGAATTTAAGGATAACCTGTTTTTTACGGTAACCAAAATTGCGGGTGGAAAAGGAATTGTTGAACTTGCTAAAATCAGTTCAGATAACACTTTTAGCACGGTAACACAACTCTATAGCACTGATCACGGACACATTAGCAACTATGAACCAGCAATGGCAGTATCAGGAGAACGTTTATTTGTTATAAAGTATGACGCCGATGGTAAAGGCCTTTGGCACTCAACCGATGGCATTAACTTTCAAAAAATAATGGATCCTTACGCCGGTTTAAATGGCAAAAACATTGATAACTTATACGCAACTCCTGATTATTTGTATTACACGGCTCAAACCGAGAGTAATGGTATGGAATTATTTTCGTGCAAATCATCATCCGTTAATGTAAAATGTCTTCATATAATCTCAGGAGCTTTACCGGCTAAAACGGGCAAGCCTCATATGTACAACAACAACCTTTACTTTAGTGTACTGGACGCATCACATGGAAATGAATTATGGTCATACAATGAAAGTGATGGAGCAGGTATAGTAGCTGATCATGTCCCTGGCGATGGCGATTTTAATCCCCGGGATTTGATTGTATATGATAATAAACTCTTCTTCACAGCACAAACTGCAGCTACCGGTTCTGAATTATATTCATATAACGGAAGCACAATTTCATTGGAAAAAAATATTAAAGATGGTGATAGTGACTCCGAACCATCCAATAAAATAGTAATAGATAATCGCCTTTATTTTGCAGCTATTAACAACGGCGGTTCCACACAATTATACGAGCTTTTTGAAAATAACTTAACTGAATTCGACTTTCCCGGACCAGGTAATGTAAGTCCTGATTTTTTGATTGAATTTGATAACAGACTGTTTGGCTCTGGCTTTATGAGATCAACAGGGCGCGAAGTATTTTATCTGCAAAACCAATCGCCTGAAATGATTGATATTGATACCAGAAGTTCTTTTCTTGGTGGGCAAAACTCTGATCCTGAATATTTAACAGTGTTCAATAATGCACTGTATTGTATTGCTGAAAAGGAAGATGACCATAACATCTTCAAGATCACCAAAAACGGAGCGACAGCTATCAATACAACCGAATCACACACCGCTTTCAATATTACTCCTAACCCGGCCACCAGCCAATTTACAATTACATCTTCAGACAATCAAATTGAGGGCAATGTGCAAATCTTTGATTTAAGTGGTAAGATCGTTCTAGAACAACATGTTGGTACAGGTAATGAAACAATTAATGTCGACAGGTTACAACCCGGATTATATATTGTTTCGTATAGAAGTGGATCTCAAAATTTTACTCATAAACTAAGAGTTAAATAAATAATTCCTACCCCAATTCAACCGAAAAGGAGTGATTGTTTAAAGCAACCACTCCTTTTCTTTTATATAACGAAGTTCTATAGCTTACTTATGACGACTCTTTAACTCCCTTGCCAAATCTTCAATACGATAACCTTTATGCGTTAATAAAACGATCAGGTGATACAATAAATCGGCTCCTTCATAAAGGAAGTTTTCATCATCATTTGCCATAGCGCCAATCACTGTTTCAATAGCCTCTTCACCCACTTTTTGAGTGATGGTCCTAACGCCTTTTACAAACAACTTGGTGGTGTATGACCCCTCCGGCATTTCCTCTTTTCGCTTATCAACAAAGTCCTGCAAAGTCTTTAAGAACAGGATATTATCAGATGTATTTTCTTCTCCCCAACAGGTATCAGTTCCCTTGTGACAGGTTGGACCAACCGGATTCACTTTAATCAAAAGTGTATCATCATCACAATCGACCATCATTGATACCACATTCAGGAAGTTACCTGACTCTTCGCCTTTTGTCCAAAGACGCTCTTTGGTACGCGAGTAGAAGGTTACTTTTCTTTCCTGTTTTGTTTTTGTATAGGCCTCCTCATTCATAAAGCCTAACATCAATACTTTGTTGGTGGTGTTATCTTGTATAATTGCGGGAATCAGGTTGTTTCCGAGTTTTTGAAAATTAAGTGTCATAATTTTTATAGCTGATAGCTTACAGCTGATGGCTGATAGCTATTGTTTTATATATAATTTATTCATTAAGCTTTGTAGCATCATAATTTCTTCAAGTAAATTCGATTGCAGATTATTAACCAAATCAATGTCGATCAATCCGAGCTCTAGAACAATTTCAATTTGAGTATCTAGTTCAAAACTACTGCCAAGAGCTATCTCCAGAAATCTATGATAATCTTTCTCACTCTTTCGGCTACTTCCTTCTGCAATGTTTGAAGGTATAGAAACCGCTGACCTGTTCATTTGAGAAACCAGATTAAACTTTTCTTCGGGTGGTAACAACTTTGTCAACTGATATGTCAACTTCACAAGCTTGATCCCTTTTTTCCAAACTCGCAATTTCCTGTAGTCTTTCATCTTTATTGATTTTCAGGTTATAAAAAGGCTATTAGCAATTAGCTATCAGCCATAAGCTTTTTCACTTACAATCGCACTACAATCCCTTCTCCATCCAAATATCTTTTAAGTTCTGGAATCGGAATTTCTTTAAAATGAAAAATACTGGCTGCCAGTCCGGCATCGGCTTTACCAATGGTAAAAACATCCTTGAAATGCTCCATAGCTCCAGCTCCACCTGAAGCGATAATGGGAATATTTAACTCATCACTTAATTTAGCTAAAGCTTCGTTGGCAAAGCCTTGCTTAACGCCATCATGATCCATACTGGTAAAGAGAATCTCACCTGCTCCACGCTCTTCACATTCTTTTGCCCAAGGGAAAAGCTTTTTGTCGGTTGGAATACGACCACCATTCACGGTCACTACCCAATCATCACCTTGTTGGTGTTTGGCATCGATGGCTGCCACAACAAACTGACTGCCAAAATTCAATGCAAGATCATTGATCAATTGCGGATTTCGAACAGCGGAGGAATTGACAGAGATCTTATCAGCTCCAGCATTCAGTAGTGCATCTGCATCACTTAATTCACTAATGCCCCCTCCAACGGTGAAAGGAATATTAATGTTACGGGCAATTCGCTTTACCAGATCAACAAATGTTTTCCGACCTTCGTGAGTGGCAGTAATATCTAAAAACACTAATTCGTCGGCACCTTGTTCGGCATATAAGGCTCCCAACTCAACAGGATCACCCACCTCTTTAATCTCTACAAACTTGACACCTTTAACGGTTTGACCATTTTTAATATCAAGACATGGTATAATTCGTTTTGCTAACATGGTTTACAGATTAGTTTTACAGGAACCTTTCAAGTTCCTTCAATTCTATTTTCCCCTCATAGATCGCTTTTCCAAAAATTACTGCAGGTATATTGGCTTCTGCTAATGCTTCAATATCTCCAATATTACTAACACCGCCACTTGCTACCAAGTATAAATCAGGCATCTCTTTTAATATATTTTCGTAAAGCTCAATGGCAGGACCTTGCAACATTCCATCTTTACTAATATCAGTACAGATTACTTTGGTAATACCTCTTTGGGTATACTCTTTGATAAAAGGAATCAGTTTTTGATCAGTTTCTTCAAGCCAACCTGTGACAGCTATCTTGTTATCTTTAGCATCCGCTCCAAGAATTATTTTTTCCGAACCGTATTGATTGATCCAATTCGTAAATTCATCCGTATTCTTAACAGCTATTGAACCTCCTGTTACCATTTGGGCACCTGACTCAAATGCAATATGCAGATCGTCAGAAGTTTTTAAGCCACCGCCGAAGTCAATTACCAGATTAGTCTTTAATGCCAGACGTTCCAATACTTTGTAATTGATGATCCGTCCCGCTTTAGCTCCATCCAGATCAACTAAATGAAGACGCTTGATGCCATGATCCTCAAATTCTTTAGCCACCTCTAGCGGATCTTCGTTATACACCTTCTTGCTTTCGTAATCGCCCTGACTCAAACGTACACATTTACCTTCAATAATGTCAATGGCCGGTACAATGTCTATTTTATTCATTTATTAGTTATTAGTTTATAGGACAGTAGGGAGTAGCAATTGTATTCATTATAGTTTTAGAAAATTCTTCAGAATACGTTCGCCTACCGAACCACTCTTTTCAGGATGAAACTGAGTAGCATAAAAGTTATCCTTTTGCAAGGCCGAACTATATGGCTGAATATAATTGGTAGTAGCCGCGGTATCGTCTCCCAAGGCTACATAAAAGCTGTGCACGAAATAAACATACTCACCTTCTATGGATTCATCAAACAGAGGTGTTCGTACTGCTGTGATTTTATTCCAACCCATATGCGGAATTTTGATGTTACCACTATTATCTTTTGGCAACAGGAACTTACGAACCTTCTCATCAAAAATATTTAGGCATTCCACATCGCCTTCCTCAGAATAGCTACACATAAGTTGCATGCCCAGGCATATACCCAAAACAGGTTGTTTCAGACCAGTAATCACCCTATCCAAGCCAGACTCGCGCAGGTATGCCATAGTGGTGCTTGCCTCTCCCACTCCTGGAAAAATAACTTTATCGGCTGCCTTGATCTTTTCAGGGTCAGCCGTTATCTCAGCTTCATAACCAAGCCGCAACAAGGCGTTATTCACAGAGCGTATGTTGCCAGCATTATATTTTATTATTACAATTTTCATTACTCTCCAATTCTTAACCTGACTGACCTTACTTCAATTCTTCTCCTATCCTTTCAACAAGAGCTGCAAACTCATCTTTATTAAATAGTCGTGTCAGAAAAATAATCTTACCTTCTTTATTGATTAAAACATTACGAGTTACACCAGACTTTTTATCCGCGTATAATCCAAAGATGTCAGCATTATCGTCTAATCCCATTGGATAAGTTATGCCAGTAGCCTTCATCATTTCCAAGGCTTTTTCTTTAGGTTCGTCGCGGTCAACACCAAACAGCTTCAGGCCTTTCTCTTTATATGCTTGCCATATTTCCTTTTCTATATGCGGCATTTCTTTTCGACATACACCACACCAGCTGGCAGTAAATTGTAACATCACTACATTGCCTCTTAAATCGGAGAGTTTAATGGTGGATCCATCGGTTAATGTCATTTCAAAATCAGGAGCCATATCACCAACTTTCACGATATAGCCTCTTTCATCAGGTGTTTGTGCTAATGTTATTAAACTCATCACAGTAATTGCTAACAATGTCAATAATTGTTTCATGGAATTATCTTTTAATCGATTTAATTAGTTAGGCGAATATGATGGTTTTATTCCTATATACCAACGTCTTTCTTTCGATATGCGCCTGTACTGCACGCGACAGCACCATTTTCTCCACATCTTTACCTTTTTGAACCAGACTTTGTACCGTATCATGGTGCGATATCTTAATTACATCTTGTTCGATGATTGGCCCTGCATCTAAATCGGATGTTACATAATGCCCTGTAGCACCGATTAACTTTACACCGCGTGAATGCGCCGCATGATATGGCTTTGCACCGGCAAAAGCTGGCAAAAATGAGTGATGAATATTAATGATTCGATCAGGATATTTTGCATTAAACTCTGGAGATAAAATTTGCATGTAACGTGCCAGTACGATAAAGTCAACCTTGTGTTCCTCACACAGTCTAATCTGCTCTTCTTCAATTTCGGGCTTGTTTTCTTTGCTTAGTGGTAAATGGTAATAAGAAATATCAAACTGCTTAGCCACCACCTCCAGATCGTTATGATTACTGATTATTAAAGGTATCTCAACATTAAGTTCGCCTGCGCTATAACGTGCCAGCAGATCATATAAACAATGTGATGCTCTCGATACAAATATGGCCATACGGGGTGTTTGAGATGAAAAGTTCAATGTCCATACCATCTGCATTGGTTCCGCAATGGCTCTTGAAAACACCTCCTCAATAGCTTCTGCATCAATAGCAAAACCATCTAAATCCCATTCTATACGCATAAAGAAACGCTTCTCGGCCCTATCTGTATGCTGATCTAGGTATAGAATATTGCCATTATGAGTGCTTATAAAATTGGTTACTTTCGCTACAATTCCCTGTTGATCGGGACAATGAATTCGTACGATAGCAGTGTTTTGCATAATTATTAAATGTCGATTTGTTTAGTTGTTAATTTGTCTATTTAAAAAGTTATACGGACTTCGGACTTGGTGCTTCCGACTTAATCCCCTTCACCTCCTCAATGAATGCTTTAATCTTCAACACATCAGGCCCATATTCGCCAAGAAGCTTTACAAAGGCACTACCAATGATTGCACCTGAAGCGTGTTGACAAGCTGTCTCGAATGTTGAACGGTTACTGATACCAAAACCAATCAAGCGAGGTGCATGTAGTCCCAGACTGTTCACTCGATTAAAATACTCCACTTGTTTCTTCTCCACATCTTTTTTAGCTCCAGTTACCGAAGCCGATGACACCACATAGATAAAACCTTTGCTGTGGCCATCAATAAGTTTGATCCGTTCATTGGATGTTTGTGGTGTAACCAGGAAGATATTTGCAATACCAGCTTCGTCAAACAATTGCTGGTATTTCTCTTTATATTCATCAAATGGAAGGTCGGGGATTATCAGGCCATCTACACCCACTTCGTTGCATTTGGCAATAAATTGTTCAACACCATACTTAAACACCGGATTGAAGTAACCCATTAATATCACCGGAATCGTGATGGTTTGACGCATATTTTTAATTTGTTCAAACAAACGCCTGATGCTCATGCCATTTTCGAGAGCATGCTCACTGCTGGCCTGGATTGTTGGTCCATCAGCCAAAGGATCAGAGAATGGCATTCCCAGTTCCACCAGGTCAACACCTGTTTCTTCAAGTGCCTTAAGAACGGGCATCGTATCATCCAGGTTAGGATAGCCGGCTGTATAGTATACCGAGCAAATATCCTCCTTATTTTTAAATAGTTCTTGTAGTCTATTCATATTCTAAAGCTGTTAGCTTCTACTTGTTAAATCCAAAGCGCTCCATGTAGGTCGCCATATCCTTATCTCCTCGTCCTGACAGGGTAATCACAACCGAATCATCCTTCGTGAAAACCATCTTATCGAGGGCTGCCAAAGCGTGCGATGACTCCAGAGCTGGTATAATTCCTTCAAGTCGTGTTAACTGTAAAGCCGCATCCAAAGACTCTTGGTCGGTAGCCGATAAAAACTGGGCTCTTTTAGTGTCAAACAAGTGCGCATGTTGAGGACCAATACCCGGATAATCCAATCCTGCAGATATGGAGTACGGCTCTGTTATCTGCCCGTCGTCACTCTGCATCAAAAAGGTTTTACTGCCATGAATAATACCCATATCGCCCAAAGCA
>NZ_CEXQWX010000151.1:0-14484 GCF_982718395.1 Carboxylicivirga sp. | reverse complement strand
CAATTCAAAAACATTCAATAAGGTCAATTCGCTACTATCATTCAATGGATGCAGCATCGTGTCTATTTCCTTTTTTAAAACACGCTGACTGTTAATTAAAGAGCTCACCTTCTTTTTGTGGTCACTCATATCTCTGAAGATACCAATTACCAACCGTTCATCACCTCGTTTGATACTGTTTAAGCTTATTTCTGCATCAAACTCAGTTCCATCCAGACGACGTAAACGCCATTCAAAAATCTGCGGGAAGCCCTTTTCAGCCTCACTTACATACACTTTTGAATAGGTTGGAGATTTTCCATCCGGCTGAATCGTGGCCGAAAGTTCAACAACGCTTTTGCCAATTATTTGAGAGGCATCACTATGCATCTCTTTAGCAGCCTTGGCATTTGTATCGATACAGATCCCATTCTTAAATATCCCAATACTATCATTTGCAGCCTCAAGCAATGTTTGATACATATTGCGATTATCAATTATCTGTTGCTCGTTCCGAACCCGGAGAATCAGGTTAGCAAATGTGCGGGCCAAAAGTTTAAGATTAGATACTTCACTTTTTGTCCAGTGCTTTTGCATATGCACATGATCCAGCCCAACAAAACCAATTGGAACATCACCTTCACTAAAAGGAATCATTAATATTGATTGAATACCTTCTTTAGCAAACTCTTCTCGCTCTTCTATGGCATCTTTAGGTAAATCATAGATATCATCCAGACAAACCAACTCCATATTAAGCAAGCGCTCCTTTAAATATGGAAATGAGTTGATAGGAATATTTTGAAGTTCATCAATATAAGGCTGAACTGTGGGAGCACACCATTCATTAATGTTACTTTTAAACTTCAGATCTTGACTATATTCAAAAACATAACTACGGTCACATTCAAAATAATTGCCAACCATCATTAGTGACTGATCAATGATCTGCGGAATTTCATCCACATTTACGTTCGCATTATATGCTAAAAGTTTATCCAGCATCTCGCGATAAGCAACCATATTATCCAGCTTTTGCGAACTCTCTTTAGCCTGAGTATTATCCCTGAAAATAATAACAGCCCATTCTCCCCCATCATCTTTTACCAATTGTACAAATGCTGATAACCATCTTATTTTGCCCAATCGAACCGGCCAATCCACTAACATAGGTTCACCCGGTATTAATTTATTAATTAAATCAATGGCTGATTTTTCATTAAACTTATCCGCTCTTGAACAAAAGTCCCTTAAAGAATAGCTTTGACCGGGTTGTAATTCAAAAAAACGAATGGCAATATCATTAATTAAAGCCACATCATAGCTGTTAATATCAAAAGCAACAGCAGGTTCAATTGCTGAAGATACAATCAATTCTATATTCTGATGATGACCTGTCATAATTCAATACTTAATGCCCTTTAAAGTATTAAATATATTAGGCTTTGACAAACTGAGTTTAATCACAGCTCAAGAACAACTCCTTTAAACACTAAAACAGTGACACTTACACTTTTTAAACTATTTTTATAGTCATAAAACTACCTAAACAATTTGTTAACTATATTTATAGTCATATATTTGTAACAAACATTTGGGAAATGATTGAATTAACGAAAGCAGAAGTACAGGTAATGCAATACCTGTGGAATATTGAAAAAGGGTTTTTAAAGGATATTATAGAACAATATCCCGAACCACGACCGGCATATACAACTGTTTCAACCGTTGTACGTGTATTGGTTAAGAAAAAGGCCATTAGTTTTAACACCTATGGTAAGATTAATGAGTATTACCCGCTTATTAAGAAAAGCGACTATACGAAAAAATACATGTCTACTTTGGTTCAAAACTTTTTCAATAATTCACCAAAACAATTTGCTTCTTTCTTCACAAAAGAAAGCGATCTCTCTGTTTCTGAATTAGAAGAACTCAAAACTTTGATAGATCAACAAATATCTGAAAAGCAGAAATAATGGAAGTGATCATCTGGTATCTAATAAAAAGCTCTGCTGTATCAGGTATATTTTATCTGATTTATCACATTGCATTTCGTAATGAGTCTTTCTTTACACTAAACAGGCTGTATTTGTTAATGAGTATCTTATTTTCCTACCTGTTTCCTTTTATCAGGATAGATATGTCAGGTTTTAAAGGCGAATCAGGTACTATCATTCACACGATTCATACAACTGTAAACCAGTTTACTTTTATAGAAGAACCGCCTGTCAAGAGCGATGCTGTAATGACAACTTCTCATTCTATGGAGTATTGGTGGGTTTTACTTATAGCAATTGTATCATTTGTTTTCTTATTCAGATTTCTCAAAAACACTATTCAACTCGTAAAAACAATTAATGCCAATGAAAAAATAAATCAGGCAAATTTTACGCTGGTTCTGATTAACCAGCAATACACTTTTTCTTTCTTTCGTTATATTTTCATTTCTCCAACTGTTTGGCATTCAACCAATGGCAACAGTATAATTAACCATGAACTCAGTCACCTGCGTCACAGGCACACTTATGACAGATTATTTATGGAAATATTGCTGATTGGCTTTTGGATGAATCCATTTATTTATCTATACCGAAAGGCTTTAGAAGAGGTGCATGAATTTCAGGCGGATGCTGATGCAACGCAACACAGTTCTTTAAAGAGCTATTTCAACCTTGTCTTGCAACAAGCGTCACACAATCACTATTCGCCTCTGATGAGTCCTTTCAGTTATAAACTCATCAAAAAACGAATTAAAATGGTAAATTATAAATCAAGACCCTTCAAAAAAACAGTTTTTGTAATACCTGTTGCATTAAGCATGTTAATATTACTTGCTTCAGCAGTGTTAACTGAACCCGAGGTTAAATCAGGGGATCAGATCATTCATACTAGTCTGAGCATTACACCTCCGCAACAAATCGAATCTGGTATATTAACAGAATCTGAAACAAAAGAAGGTCAATTCGCCCTGCCTATTAAAAAGTCAGAGATAAAAAAAATGTCCTCGGGCTATGGCATGCGCAAACATCCCATTACCAAGAAAATGAAAATGCATAATGGAGTAGATTATGTGGCACCTTTGAACACAAACATTCTTGCCATTGGCGATGGTGTGGTTCGAAAAGTTAACCACAGTTTTGAAGAAGGAAAAGGACATGGCAGGTTTGTTATTGTTGACCATGCAAATGGCTATTCATCCCTTTATTCGCAATTAAATGCTTATAAAGTAAAAGAAGGTCAAAAAGTGAAGCAAGGTGACGTTATTGGTTTGTTGGGCAGTAGTGGTATTTCAACCGGACCACATTTACATTTGGAAATTAAAAAAGATGGTCAATTCATCGATCCTGAATCGGTGATTAAATAAAAAATTGGAAGAGCTCATAATGAGCTCTTCTTTTTTCGAACTTTTTTCGAAGTTGTGCGTACTACTTTTACATCCAATACGTTTTAAAAGTTCTTAGTGTTGATAAGTAATGCGGCACGTTTTTTGGTTTCAAGAACTGAAAAATTATTTTTGGTGTCCTTTGTTAAAGTTGAAAAGAGAGAGAGATTATGAAAGTGAGCTTTTACACAAAATTATTATCAGTATCCGTTGCTATAGTTGCAATTGTTTTAGTGTCGCAACTTTTTATTCAGTCCGCAGAACCCGTTACCCAACCAACCAGTACGATGAACAATGAAAAAGCTTACGCTATTTCATCATTGGATATACCATCATCAATAAATTTTTCAGGGGAAGAAGTTCCTATTTTACGTACTGACATAAAAGAAAGCTTCGACCGTGAACTGCTTGTTAATACCTATTGGCAATCACAAACAATTCTTTTTATAAAGCGAGCCAACCGTTACTTTCCAATAATAGAACCTATTCTAAAAGAACAGGGTGTACCTGATGATTTCAAATATCTTTCCTTGATTGAAAGCAGCTTTATGCCTCGTGCCAAGTCACCCGCCGGTGCTGTAGGTCTCTGGCAGTTTATGCGCGCCACGGCTCGCGAATACGGACTGGAAGTAAACAAAGAAGTTGACGAACGCTATCACATCGAGAAGTCAACCGTTGCTGCATGTAAGTACCTTAAGAAAATGCACAATCATTATGGTAGCTGGACATTAGCGGCGGCAGCCTACAATGCAGGACGAGCAGGTGTTAATCGACAATTGGAGCGCCAAAAAGAAGATAACTATTACAACCTGCTGTTAGGCGAAGAAACCGGTCGATATGTATTTCGTATTCTTGCAATTAAAGAAATTCTGTCTCACCCCGAACATTACGGTTTCTATGTGAAGCACGAAGATTTATACCCTACCATTGAAGTGATCAATTACGACCTTAAAACAGGCGTTAAAAACTTCGCTTCTTTTGCTAAGAAGTATGGTACCACCTATAAAGAATTAAAAGATTTGAATCCTTGGTTACGTGAGGCATATTTAACCAATTCCGGTAAAAAGACTTACAAGATTAAACTCCCTAAAAGATCAGAAGAGTTTATTAATAAACCAGCTGAAACAAAAACAGATAGTACCAAGGCTGTATAGTCTTCTGCTGATTACGTTAACAGACGCAAGGCATAAGTGAAGGAAGGGTAACCCCACTACTCCTAGACTAGTCTTGTGCTATCAACTAAACAAATAAATTGGAGGATTAATCACGCTTTTCTCATCGAACTAATAGTTATCTTTGCACGTTCTTAAGTTGATGAAAGTGAAAGAAACAAGCACCCTTGCCCCAGAGCAGATAAACGAAAGTGAGCAAATAGATGTATACGGTGCGCGTGTACACAACCTCCAGAATATCGATGTTACTATTCCGCGCAATAAACTGGTTGTTGTAACTGGTTTGAGTGGCAGCGGTAAATCCTCATTGGCATTTGATACGATTTATGCCGAAGGACAGCGCAGATATATCGAAACTTTCTCAGCTTATGCGCGCCAATTTCTGGGCAATATGGAACGCCCTGATGTGGATAAAATAACCGGTTTGAGTCCAGTAATTTCCATCGAGCAAAAAACTACAGGCAAAAATCCACGTTCTACTGTCGGCACCATTACCGAGATATACGATTTTCTGCGCCTTTTCTTTGCTCGTGCCGGCGAAGCCTTCTCTTACAAAACAGGAGAAAAAATGGTGAAATACACCGACGAGCAAATTCTCAACCTGATTCTGGAACAGTTCGAAGGACGAAAAGTATACATTGCTGCTCCACTGGTGAAAGGTCGAAAAGGACATTACAAAGAACTGTTTGAGCAAATCCGTAAAAAAGGCTTTTTGCATGTAAGAATTGACGGGGAGATAAAGGAGGTGGTACACGGCATGAAAGTAGATCGTTACAAAACACACTTTATCGAGATGGTGGTTGACCGTGTGGCCGTGGCTCAAAAAGATACCAAGCGACTAAAAGAGAGCATTCATCTGGCCATGCAACACGGCAAAGGCATTATGATGTTGATCGATAAAGAAACAGACGAACAGCGCTTTTACAGCCGTCAACTAATGTGCCCAAGCTCAGGTATCTCCTATAATGAACCTGCGCCTCACTCCTTCTCGTTCAACTCGCCACAAGGAGCATGTAATAAATGTAAAGGACTGGGAACTGTTGATGAAGTTGACTTTGACAAGATTGTGCCCGATGCTAATTCAACCATTAAAAAAGGTGGTATAGCGCCATTGGGTAAGTACAAAAACAACCTGATCTTCTGGCAAATTGAAGCTATTGCTGAAAAATATGGCTTTACCTTAAATACAGCCATTAAAAACATTCCTGAAGAAGCCATGGATACCATCCTGCATGGTTCCAGCGAACCTTTAACGCTTAAGAACACACCATTAGGTTCTTCATCGAATTATTACCTGAGCTTCGAAGGGGTGATCAAATACATACTGGAACAGCAGGATAACGACACCTCAATGAAGGCTCGTAAATGGGCCAACCAGTTTATTAAAAACTCAACTTGCAGTGAGTGTAACGGGCAACGACTTAACCGTGAAGCACTGCATTTTAAGATTGACAATAAAAACATTGCTGAACTGGCCGAAATGGATTTAGGTCTTCTGCACGAATGGTTCCAGGGACTTGAAGACCGGATGAGCGAAAAACAAAAGACTATTGGTTATGAGGTTCTGAAAGAGATACGTAACCGTCTGGGCTTTTTGATGAATGTGGGACTCGAATACCTTTCACTCAATCGGAGCGCAATGACCTTATCTGGTGGCGAAAGTCAGCGCATCCGCCTGGCAACGCAGATTGGTTCTCAGCTGGTGAATGTGCTTTATATCCTTGATGAGCCAAGCATAGGACTGCACCAGCGCGATAATCACCGCCTGATTAATTCACTAAGCCAGTTGCGTGACACAGGCAATAGTGTACTGGTTGTAGAGCACGACCACGACATGATGATGGCAGCCGACTATGTGGTGGATATGGGACCACATGCAGGACGTCATGGTGGTGAAATAGTAGCGCATGGTACTCCCATGCAGATATTACAAAGCAACTCCTTAACGGCCGATTACCTGACCGGCAAAAAGAAGATTGCCGTACCTAAGGAGCGACGCAATGGCAACGGTAATATTTTAAAAATAAAAGGAGCAACCGGCCATAACCTGCAGAATGTTAATGTAGAGTTCCCGTTGGGCAAATTGATTTGTGTAACTGGTGTTTCAGGTAGTGGCAAGTCAACACTGATTAACGAAACCCTCTACCCTATCCTTAACCAGCACTTTTACAATTCGGTGAAAGACCCACTGCCATACAGTAAGGTGGAAGGTCTGGAGCATGTTGACAAAGTGGTAGATGTTGATCAGAAACCATTGGGGCGAACACCACGCTCCAACCCGGCGACCTACACAAAAATATTTGATGAGATACGTAAGTTATTTGCTGAATTACCCGAGTCGAAGATACGCGCCTACAAACCTGGTCGCTTCTCGTTCAACGTTGCAGGTGGACGATGCGAGACCTGTAAAGGGGGCGGTGTGCAAGTGATTGAAATGAACTTCCTGCCTGATGTGATGGTGGAATGTCCTGATTGTGGAGGAAGACGCTACAACCGTGAAACATGCGAAGTGCGCTATAAAGGTAAGTCCATAAGCGATGTGCTGGACATGACCATCAACCAATCGGTTGAATTCTTCCAGCATATTCCGAAGTTATCGAAGATATTAAAAACCCTGCAGGATGTTGGCTTAGGTTATATCACCCTTGGGCAACCCTCCACTACCCTTTCAGGTGGAGAGAGCCAGCGGGTGAAACTAGCTGCTGAACTGGCCAAGCGTGATACAGGTAAAACCATCTACATTCTGGATGAGCCAACTACCGGACTGCATTTCGAAGACATCCGTGTATTGCTGGAGGTATTACAGCGCCTGGTGGCGAAAGGAAACACAGTATTGGTGATTGAGCACAATATGGATGTAATCAAAGTAGCCGACCATGTAATTGATATCGGTCCTGATGGTGGCCGCTTTGGTGGACAGCTATTATGTGCCGGTACACCTGAGCAAGTAGTCAAAAACAAGAAGAGTTATACGGCCAAGTATTTGAAGGAGGAGTTGAAGAAGAAGTAGCTGGAAGACAGAAGAGCGAAGACGGATGATTTGTAAAGCGCAAGCGAAGAACAATAAGCAGTGTGAAAACTGATTAGCATCGCATAACCTCAAAAGCTACCTTTGCCTGAAAGGCAAGCACATAATAGCACAGGTCAAAGGCCTGTGTCTCTCAGGTACACTAAAGTACTGAAAGCGCGATACATGACAGATACTCATGGACTCAAAAGAGAACCGGTCCGAAGCACTAAGTCCGGGAGCGTTAATGCGAGATGAAAAATTGACAGAGGACTGAAAACCGGAGACGGATGATTTACAAACGCAAAAGGTGGAGATTAATTGAGAGCTGAGCGATAATAAGTAGTGTAAAAAACAGAAGAGCCAGCATTCTGCTTAGCATCTCGCCGCATCACCTCAAGCAAGGCTCATAGCCTTTAGAGCAAAATAATTAACTATGAGGAAAACATTTATAATAAGTCTCATTACAATCTTTTGTTTGTTCCATTCTAACGGACAAGATTCGATTCCCGACCAAAATATCGAACCATACAAATTCAAAAAGACCGCGAACAATTTAAAAATTAGACATCTTCTGCTGCTAGATCAGGCAGCTATTCGCCTTTTGTGTCATCCTCTATTTGCTCAGAAAACGAAAGATACTTTGGATTTTATTTACAAAACCAGGTTAGATTCATCAATAATCAGAGAAAGCTACATAAATGACAGCACGCTCGTTTATATTAAAGACAGTTATCATTGGAATATCAACAATGAATTACCTCAATTCACTAAATATAAATTGATTAAGCAATTACTAAAAAAAAGAGCTAACCTAAGTTATGAAGAGGAAAAGCTGATAAACTATTGGCCCTTTTACTCTGATCCCAAACATCAATACATAGACAAGTTTCTACATTTCCAAAGTTTTATTTATGAAGAAAAACACACACAGTTGATTTATGAAATTACATATGACGAGAATCAGAAGCACTCTATACAAATAAAAGAGATAAAATCTATTCCATATATGTAGTAACAGCCAGTTGAATACCAACCAAGGTTTAACAAGCTCAACAAAACTAACCAACATGAACAAAATAATATCGTTTTTTTTTGCTATCCCTATTTTTACTTATATCATGTCAGGATGAAAATGATAAAATTAAAGGAGAATGGATTGAGAAGGATAACTTCAAAAACCCAAATATTCTAAAGATCTACGACTACTATTTCACTTACAATACAAACCTGGAAAGTGATAAGAATGTATATCACTTTGCCAATGACACATTCTATGTAAGTGATATTCGTCAAATCCACAAAACTATTGTCAGAGTTAAAAATGATGAATTGTTGCTTATTGATGTAGAAACCGACACCATTATAAGTGCCTTTGAACGATTCAACAACAGGGATTTTGTTGGTTATTTTAATACAAAAAAGAAAACTAATATCAGTTTGCCCAAATTAGCAGACAATAACGGCTCATATTTGAATTTTCAGAATATCCTTTACGCCGACTATAAGGGAGATACATTAAGTTTGTTTTTTAATGGGAAAGCACATGAATTGACTGACACTTCATATAAAACTCTTGAAATAAAAAACTATGAAAACAATTGCCAACTTATTATTGACAAAGACATTAAAGTATACGATATAAATAAAATCAAAACAGAATTAAGAAAGGCTAGACAAAAGACTGTTTTGTATACTGTCTACAATCAAAATGATTCACTTATTAATCTTGTTTTTCAATTAGCACCAATTAAAATCCCTGGCAAATTGCCACCACCTCCGCCCCCTACTTTGCATCTGAATAAGAAAAAAACAAAAGAAATACACTTGGATATTGCAAGAGAATCCATAACTATTGAAGGAAAACAAATTCGTTTTAATCAACTAGAAGAAGTCTTAACGGACCTTATCTATTCAAATAAATATGCAAGGGTAATTGTTTATTTTGATGAACAACTTAAGTATGAAAACTACATCAAGCATCTATCAGCAATACAAGGTTCATTAAGAGAAGCCAAAAACAGACATGCAATGGTAAACTTTCACGTTTCGGATTACAATGAATTAGAATATAAAGATGCAAAACAAATAAACAAGATGTTTTCCTTAACAATTAAAGAACAAGACATAGAGCCACATTAGCACCTGTATACCCCATCCAGCTTTGAGCGGACGAAATGCTTAACAAAAACAGCACAAACAACTTGACATACCACGAGTTATCTAAAACAAACAAGGATCGCACTCATAAGATGCAATCCTTGTTTGTTTATGCTATTAATCTACACCTACAAATTCCTAAACAGATAGTCTGCTTTCATATGATATAAATGGTTGTATGTATTCCCTCCATTCAGGAAATGATTCCTATTTGGATAAATAAAAGAGTCAAACTGCTTACCGGCCTGAACCAATCGATCAATATATTCAACGGCATTCTGAAAATGTACATTGTCATCCGCTGTGCCATGAATCAGGAATAACCTTCCACTCAGATTATCAACATGATTAATTGGGCTATTATCGTCGTATCCGTTGGCATTCTCCTGTGGCTTGCGCATATAACGCTCGGTATAAACTGAGTCGTAATAACGCCAGTTGGTTGGTGCTGCCACAGCAATCCCCATCTTAAATACATCAGACTTACTCATGCTTAATGCTACCATAAAACCACCGTAGCTCCATCCCCAGATACCAATGCGGCTGGCATCCACATACTCCAATGAACCCAGATACTTAGCTGCTTCAATCTGGTCGTCCGACTCCAGCTTACCCAACTTCATATAGGTACACTTACGGAACTCTTCGCCACGGGCACCTGTACCGCGTGGATCAACACATGCCACCATATAACCTTCGGCCGCCAAATACTGTTCCCAGCCAACACGCCAATTATCTCTCACCTGTTGGGAGTTTGGTCCACTGTACTGCACCATCAAAACAGGATACTTCTTCGATGCATCAAAATTCAATGGTTTCACCATCCAGCCATTTAGCTCCACTCCTTCCAATGTTTTGAAGCTAAAGAACTCTTTGGGACTGATATCAAATTGCGCCACACGTTCTTTAAGCGCCTTGTTATCCTCGAGCACACGAATTTGCTTTCCTTTGCCATCATGCAACGTTACCAAAGTTGGTGTAGTGGTATTCGAAACTGTATTTATATAGTACTTAAAACCTTTACTAAACGAAGCACTATTCGTTCCATCAATAGTTGAGAATTTAATATGTTTTTTACCATCTGTACGAACAGCATACACCTCACGCTGCATAGGCGATTTGGCTGCAGCCTGGTAGTAAAACATCTTTGTTTTGGCATTATATCCCAGATAATTGGTTACATCCCACTCTCCTTTGGTGATCTGACGTACTTTACGGCCAGCCATCGTATACAAATAGATGTGGTTATAACCATCCATTTCCCCTACATAAACAAAGTGCTGACCATCTTCCATAAACTGGAGGTTATCCAATACATCTTGCTCAATGTAGCGCTCGTTACGATCGCTAAATACCGTATTACAAACACCTGAATTAGTATTGGCAATCATCAGCTCTAAGAAGTTCTGGTGACGATTCATGCGGATGATGCCCAGTTTGCCCTCCGCCTTCGTAAAACGCACTCGAGGAATATAAATATCTGTTTCCTCACCAATATCCATAGTTTTAGTAGTGCGATTCTTAATATTATAAACATGAACGCTTACTACTGAGTTGTCCTCTCCCGCTTTAGGATACTTAAACTTATATTGTCCGGGATACAAGCTGTACTGCTCGTTTGTTGGATAAGAGGCTTTATATAATGGAAAAGCAAACTCCTTAACATTTGTCTCGTCGAAACGGATAAAAGCAACTTCTTTACTGTCAGGTGACCAATCATAAGCCTTGTTAAAACCAAATTCCTCTTCGTAAACCCAATCAGGAATACCATTCAGAATCTTATTATATTCTCCGTCGCTCGTGATTGCGCTTTCTGTGCCAAACTTAAGTTTAGCCAAAAACAAATCATTATTGCGAACAAACGCTACCATTTCACCATTAGGAGAAAACGATGCCACCTGTTGCTTACCATTCTCAGATAAAGACTTTAACTCATTATATTGAATATCGTAAACGTAATAATCCGCCTTAAAAGAGTGACGATAAATAGTTTCTGAATTGGTATAAATTAAAATCTTGGTTTCATCATTATTAAACTCATAGCCTTGAATTCGTTTAATATCAAATTCACCTTTCATCTCCTTCTCCAAATCAAAAACTACGGCCACTTGTTTACCTGTAGCATACTGATATTTAACGATACGCCTGCCTTCTTCAAGCGTTGTATAATGTATGCCATCAGTCATAGACCGCAAGCCACGAACAGATCGTGCATAAAAAGTTCCTTTTTGAGTGATATCCTCAAGCGAAACGGTTTGTTTCTGAGCAAATATCGTTGCAGACAGCAACAGCCCAGCCAGTAAAATGGTTAAATGCTTCATCTTTAATTTATTTATCTTTCAAAATTGTTTTAAATCTGTAAGTCAAAACTAATAAAATACCCAAGTACTAAACAATGGGATTTGACAGCATTTTTAATTTGCTGATAAGAATGCTAAAAAAAAGCTTCTCAACTCAATGCATTCAGGCGTTTTATTTATCTTTGCATGTTTTTTAAAATCAAAGCGATTGTAGCATGATAAAAATTACCTTTCCAGACCAAAGTGTCAGAGAGTTTGAAGCAGGCGTAACTGGTTTAGAAATTGCGCAAAGTATTAGTCCACGTTTGGCTAAAGAAGTTCTATCAATTACGGTGAACGACACCTTAATGGATTTGACGCGCCCTATCACCACGGATGCAAGCATTAAACTGCACAAATGGGATGATGAGGAAGGAAAACATGCATTCTGGCATTCTTCAGCTCACTTGATGGCTGAAGCCGTTGAAGCCTTATATCCAGGCACTAAGTTCGGTATTGGACCAACCATTGAAAATGGTTTTTACTATGATTTTGACACTGGTGATAAAGTGATTAAAGACTCTGATTTACCTAAGATTGAAAAGAAGTTCAAAGAGTTGGCCAGTCTTAAAAATTCCTATGATCGAAGTGAAGTACCCAAAGCCGAAGCTTTGGATTATTTTACTAAAAAAGATGATGAGTATAAGCTGGAGTTGATTAACGAATTGGAAGATGGTACAATTTCGTTTTATAAGCAAGGTAACTTCACTGACTTATGTCGAGGGCCACACTTGCCAACCACTGCTCCTATCAAGGCTATTAAACTTTTGAGTGTAGCAGGGGCTTACTGGCGCGGTGATGAAACACGCAAGCAACTAACACGCATCTACGCCATCTCATTCCCAAAAGCAAAAATGCTTGAGGAATATATGGTTATGCTGGAAGAAGCACAAAAGCGTGATCACCGTAAAATTGGTAAAGAACTTGAACTATTTGCATTTTCTCAAAAAGTAGGTCAGGGATTACCATTGTGGTTACCTAAAGGAGCCAAACTTCGTGAACGCTTAGAGAACTTTTTAAAGCGCGTTCAGGTAAAATACGGCTACGAGCCGGTTATCACACCACACATCGGTAATAAAGAGCTTTATGTGACATCAGGACACTATGCTAAATATGGTAAGGATTCATTCCAGCCAATCAACACACCAGCTGAAGGTGAAGAGTTCTTATTAAAACCTATGAACTGTCCTCACCACTGTGAGATATACAAAACTAAGCCACGTTCATACAAGGACTTGCCCATTCGTTTTGCTGAATTCGGTACAGTTTATCGTTATGAGCAAAGTGGCGAGTTGCATGGTTTGACAAGGGTGCGCGGTTTTACGCAGGATGATGCACACCTTTTCTGTCGTCCGGATCAATTAAAAGATGAATTTAAAAAGGTAATTGATATTATCTTATACATCTTTAAAGCTCTTGATTTTAAAGACTATGTAACACAGGTATCATTGCGCGATAAGGAAGATCACTCCAAATACATTGGTAGTGAAGATAACTGGAACAAAGCTGAACAAGCCATCATTGAGGCCTGCGAAGAAAAGGGCATGAACACCATCGTTGAATATGGCGAAGCTGCGTTCTATGGGCCAAAGCTTGACTTTATGGTAAAGGATGCCTTAGGGCGTAAGTGGCAGCTGGGAACCATTCAGGTCGACTACAACCTGCCTGAACGATTTGAACTGGAATACATTGGCAGTGACAACCAAAAGCATCGTCCGGTAATGATTCACCGGGCACCATTTGGTAGTATGGAGCGTTTCGTTGCAGTGCTAATAGAACATACGGCTGGTAAATTTCCATTGTGGTTAACACCGGAGCAAGTGGTGATTTTGCCTATCAGTGAAAAATATAATGATTACGCGGAAAAAGTTTTAAATTTCCTAAATAATTCCGATATTCGTGCCGTTCTTGACGACCGTAATGAAAAAATAGGTAAGAAGATCAGGGACAACGAGTTAAAGCGCATTCCATACCTTCTGATTGTGGGAGAAAAGGAAGCTGAAGAAGGCAAAATTGCCGTTCGTAAGCAAGGAGAAGGAGATAAAGGAGCAATGTTGCAACAAGATTTTGTAGATTTTATTAACCAGGAAGTTGAAAAAATGCTTTCTGAGATTGAACAATAGTACTAATTAATCAAAGGAGGGTTTAACTATAGCTAGACCAAACAGAAGGCAGGTACGCCCGGTAAAACAGGAGCCTGCTCACAGAATTAATCGATACATTAGGGTTCCCCAGGTAAGACTGGTTGGAGACAACATTGAGAACCCGGGAGTGTACCCAACAATGGAAGCCATTAAATTGGCTGATGAAATGGATTTGGATTTGGTAGAAATTTCACCAAATGCAGATCCACCTGTATGTAAGATTACAGATTATCAGAAATTCCTTTATCAACAAAAGCGCAAGCAAAAAGAACTTAAGGCTAAGGCTGTTAAGGTGGTTGTG
>NZ_CEXQWX010000150.1:0-14578 GCF_982718395.1 Carboxylicivirga sp. | reverse complement strand
GCAGATGGAGGTAAATTTGGTAAGACAGAGAGTGGCAATGTATGGCTGGATCCTGAAAAAACAAGTCCTTACCATTTCTACCAATTTTGGATGAATACTTCTGACTCAGATGCTGAAAAATATATTAAGATCTTTACTATGCTGACACGAGAAGAGGTGGAAGCACTGGCAAAAGAGCAGGCCGAAGCACCACATTTAAGAGCCATGCAAAAACGTTTGGCTGAAGAAGTAACTGTGATGGTACATGGGCGTGAAGCATATGACTCAGCTGTAGAAGCGTCGCAGATTTTATTTGGAAGAGCTACAACAGATGCATTGCGTAAGATAGACGAGCAAACACTATTAGCAGTTTTTGAAGGTGTTCCACAGTTTACTGTTGATAAATCACTGTTTACGGAAGGTGTTAATGTAGTAGACCTGCTGGCTGAAAAAGCAAGCGTGTTTCCCTCAAAGGGTGAACTTCGTCGTACGATTAAAGGCGGTGGCATGAGTATCAATAAGGAGAAAGTATCCGATGCTGAATTATCGGTAAATGATTCAGCATTGCTAAATGATAAGTACTTATTAGTTCAAAAAGGTAAGAAGAATTACTTTTTAATAATTGCACAATAAATTAAGTACGAGTGATTGTATAGAAGCAGGCAGAAATGTCTGCTTTTATTTGAATTCAAGTCCGATGAGGGAGATATCATCAAAGGCAGCCCCATCGTTTTCAATTCGATCGATAATACTTCGGATTCCCTGAAAATTTTGCTCTAAAGGGTAGGGATTATTCAGCAATGTTTCAACTTCTTCTGAACCTGATTCAACCTGTTGCCCATCGTCAAGCTCAACTAAACCATCTGTAAAGGCCAATAGTTTGGAACCCTTTGGGATATGCACTCTGCCAAGCTCTATTGATGGAATGAGGTCGAGCATACCTAATCCAATACAACCACTTTCAAGGTGTACGAGTTGTTGTTTGCGGGCATCGTATAAAAGAGGCGGTAGATGACCTGAATTAACGTAAGTGAGTCTTCGGGTGATGAGATTGTAACGGCCAATAAATAAGGTGATAAACTTCTCATTATTGGCACTCTCATTAACCCGTGCATTTAATTGATGAATCAGTTTTTTAAGATTACATTGATATGTGAAAAGTGATCGAATAACAGCCTGGAAATTAGACATCAGCATTGCAGCTGATATACCTTTCCCTGAAACATCGGCAATGCAAAAGCCAATGGTATTTCTGGAAAGGCGAAAAACATCATAGTAATCACCACCAACTCCCATGTGGGGCTGATAATAAGTGTGAATATCCAGTTTTGATGTTTTGGGTAACTGGTGTTTATTCGGAACCAGTTGGTTCTGTATGCGAGAGGCCAATTCCATCTCTTTCTTAATAACCTCTTGTTCGAGAAGTTCATTTTGCATTCGTTTGTTTTCAACGAACACAATAATAAGGTTGGAGATGATTTGAATCAGCTTCAAGTGTTTGATGGTTGGACTAATACCCTGTTGTTCCTCCTCGATATCACCAATTAAAACATAGCCAATAGCCTTGTATCTGTGAAATAAAGGTATTACGGCATCAAACCCCTTTAAGTTGGGAGGATGTGAGAGAGTGATACTTTCAATTGTATCATACTGCAACAAGTCTTTCTCAACATCAATTGCTGAGGCCTCCTCCTCTGTCACACCTGATATAAGCAGGTTTTGCCACTTATCGTTGGAGAGGGTATATACTAGAACTTTCCCAACTTCAAGCTCTTCACGAAGTAATATCTCAAATTCAGATAATAAATCGTCGATGGTGTGATCTTGGTTTATGGTCTGCGCAATGTCAAGGATGATGTTTAGTCTATCCTTGTAAAGTCGTAGTCGTTTCTTTTTTAATTGCGTCACCATTTAAGTTACCTCTTTCCAACTAAGGTATTAAAAAAAACCTATAAAAGTCAGTAATTTTCGATGCATCACTATAGGTTAAAGAAAATACCCTGCTACAGGTTATTTGTAACTGGTTAAAAATAAACCTGTAACAGGGTTGTGCTTTGTCAAAAATTATTTTACGCGCTCAACGTAGGAGTTGTCGCTTGTATTGATTTTAATTTTATCACCAGTATTGATAAACAATGGAACCATAATAGTAGCACCAGTTGTAACAGTTGCTGGTTTTAATGAGTTCGTTGATGAAGTATCACCTCTTACTCCTGGCTCAGTATAGGTCACTTCAAACACAACGTTAGTAGGCAGGTTAACCATTAATGGAGTCTCGGTATCAGCATGGTAAACAACTTCAACTTCCATTCCCTCGTTCAATAAAGCAGTGTTGTCAATAAGACCTTCCTCAATTGGCACTTGCTCAAAAGTTTCAGCATTCATAAAATGATAACCCATATCATCTTTGTACAAAAACTGATGAGGGCGACGCTCTACTCTTGCCTCGTTGACTTTTACTCCTGCGTTAAATGTATTCTCAATCACTTTACCGGTTGATACATTTTTAAGTTTTGTTCTTACAAACGCAGCTCCTTTGCCCGGCTTTACGTGTTGAAATTGTACAATGAAAAACAGTTGTCCATTGTACTCAATACACATCCCATTTCTAAAATCAGCTGTAGTTGCCATACTATTGAAATTGTGATTATTATTATCTTAAAAAACGCTGCAAAAATAAGGGAATTCGCGTAAAAAACGAATGGAATGATTTAAAAGCTGAATTATTTACTTGATAGATTGTTAGATTTTAGGCAAAAGATACAAGACTGATTTACAAGATGCTTCAAATAAATGATTTAATACTATATCTTAAATCCAGATATTTCATAGCGGACCAGAAAATAACCTGTTGTTATTTGTGTCTGACACTGCTGAAAGGGTGTTTCAAGCCTTTAAACTCAGTTAGGTTACAGGTAAAAGATCCTACGGCTAAGTCAAATCGAACACGCACCGGAATCCTGTTGTTGTCACGGGTAATCCAAACATGCATGTCATTTTCAGTCTTAAAAGCACGCCCTACTTCAGTAACAGGCGAGAACTTATAACATTCAATTTTACCAAAATTAGTTTTGATCACTTCGGTGCCCCGATACCGGATTCGTAAAGGGAAGTTTTCATCAGAGAAATAGGTCATGAACTCAATTACTTCTCCTTCTTGCAGATTTTCATTGAACTTATGGTTTCTGGCAAAGTAGAATGCCGACAGAATATCTAATATTCCTTCCTGTACATTGTGAATACCAGATTTTTTGGAGATCACCTGTGAGGAATCCCTGTTATATTCAACTTCGTTATAATAACGATATCGACCTTCGCGAATACTTCGGACCGCTTTTAGCGGTTCGTTCGTTTCTATGTTTATAAAACTTTCGTAACGATCTCGTATTTTATAAAGTACGTCGGCAAGGCCTACTGTTACACCTCTTCCAATTACGTGGTGAACTTTCCGGTCATTAAAGATCGAATCTTCTACTGTGAGAGTGGCTCTACCTCCGGTTACAAAACCATAATTCAATGAAAAAACCAAACGCTCGCCACCTTGGTAGGCTTGATGTTCAGTTAAAGGGTAGGGAGGTATATATACTGTGTCTTTTATTTCTTCCTGAGAAGCTAATAAAGTAAAGCAAAAAGAAAGTACAGACACAAATATGATAGCTCGTTTCATAAGCATTGTTTTAGAGATTAAGTTAAGATTACTTACTCTATATGACAAACAAACACTTTGAAGTACTTATTAGTTGAGCTTATAAAACTTTTTTCTTTGGTGTAGTAGCCACAAAATCTTTAAGATAGAATGGTTCGAAGTAGGCAACATCCTCAAAACGCTCTTCAGCAAAATATTTCTCGGCCAATGGTGCCAGGTTTTTAGCCAACGGATGGCAATCACCTACAAATACTGCATTTTGATGATTGATAACTTCTTTGCACTTGTCTGCCCCGTTACCAAAGAAAACAACCTGATACTTATCCAGCCATTTGGTAAAGGTTTCTTCATCTACAATTTTGGCCGAAATCTCTTCTTTCAGAATTAATGAACGATCAAAGATAGCTGTATATACTTCCATTCGGCGCGCATCCATCAATGGGCAGAAAACCGTCTCTTTGTCGCTGTTACCATGTTGATCTACTATTGGTTGAGCCAGAATGTGCATTGAGTCGATGGCAATCAAAGGCTTGTTTAAAGCGTAACAAATGCCCTTATCAGTAGAAACACCAATACGTAAACCGGTGTATGAACCAGGCCCGCTACTTACAGCAACTGCATCTAATTCTTTCATTTCCGGTGTTTTTTCCAATGCAAATAATTCTTCAATAAGAACTGTAAGATTAGATGCATGCGAATTAACCTGGAATAATTCTTTAGAAGCGATTACTTTTCCATTCTCACTATAAGCTACTGAACACACGCCAGTAGATGTTTCTATGCTTAAAATCTTTGCCATGATTTATATCTTATGGCGCAAAAATAATAAATAGTTTCTTAGGAGGAAATGGCTATAAACAAAGCGGGTGACCAAATCTGAAATTATTCCGTCACCCGCTTTACAATTAATATTTTGTATTAATCTTTTTTGTCATCAAAAAGTTTATCAACCACCTGAACGGCATCTTCATTCTCAAGCTTACGCGAAATGGCAGAATAGGGACCACTGATAACCTCGTCTCCTTCAGATAAACCTTCTAGTATTTCAATATGCTTAGTGTTCTGGATACCAGGAACAACGTTTTTTTGGATTGCTTTACCTTCTTCAACTACATAAACCACTTCAATGCGCTTGTCTTTATCAACTACAACTTTTGCCGAATCACTTTGAATGGAATCAGGACGTGTAGTGACAGATTGAATTGGAATACTAAGTGTGTTGTAACGCGTGTTGGTTTGAATATCAACTGTTGCTGACATGCCAGGGCGGAAAGGGTATTTGTTTTTGTCATTTTCACTAACCAAGTTTTCGTATGACTCAGGAAGAATTAGTACGCGAACCTCGAAATTGGTAATCTGGTCAGCACTTGTACCTTGAGTTTTAGCTGAATTAGCAATTTGCGTAACGAGTCCTTTAAACTTTTGCTTCAGGTAGGCGTCCACTTCAATGAGGCAGGTATCATACTGGCTAACCCGGATAATGTCGTTTTCATTCACATCAACCAATACCTCCATTTGATGCAGGTTGGCTAATGTCATCATTTCGGTACCTTCAAACTGAGCTGTACCAACCACACGTTCACCTTTTTCAACATTTAATCGTGAGATGGTACCTCCCATTGGTGCATAAATGGTGGTTTTATTCAGATTATCTTTAGCCTCATTCAGTGATGCATTAGAGTTGCGTAAGGTTGCTTCAGCTGATGCTTTATTGGCTTTGGCAATTTTATATTCTGATTCGGCTTGTTCATAATCTGACTCCGAGATCGTTTTATCTTCCCATAGCTCTTTGTTACGCTTAAAGTTGAGTTCTTTTTGTTGCAGTTGTGCACTCGCCTGAATTAAATTGGCTTCAGCAGACTTTAAAGAAGCCTGCATCTTTTCATAATTACGCTCATATATATCGGGTTGAATGCGTGCCAATACCTGTCCGGTTTTGACTTCTTGTCCTTCTTCAACCAATAACTCTAAAATCTCACCTGATACATCAGAACTGATTTTAACTTCAACCATTGGTTTAATCTTACCATTGGCGGTAATAGTTTCGGTAATGGTTCTTAATTCGGCCTTTTCTGCCAATACTTTTTCCTGGTATTCCTGGCCAATCCAGCCTTGTTTTTTACCTATCAGAAGAACAATAAGAAGGACAACAATCGCAACAATTGCGATAACAACGGGTTTTTTCATAGATTCAGTAATTTGTAGTGGCTAATTTAATCAATCGTGAATAAACAAAAGAATTATCGTTCATAATTCGAATCGATTGATAAACATCCAATAATATTGAAACATAAAACACTAAGCTAAAAACCATCACTCGAAATATGGTTTGATAATACTATTTAATGACCAGATCTTCTGAATAAATGATTGTAAACAAAACACCGAATAATGCTGGCGATTATCCGGTGTAATTAAATTAAAGGGTAAATAAGGGTATTATGATATTATAATTCAATAGGAATTCCTTTGTAGAAATCTAATATCTTGGTTCTTAAAATATATTCATATTTAGATTGAAGTAAATCAGACTGGGCACGTGTATAATCCGTTTTGGCCACATTATAATCCACGGAGTTAACTAAACCAACATTAAACTTTTTCTCGGTATAACGGAATGATTCGGCAAATGAATTAACTGCTTCTTCACTTGATAGGTATTTATTGTAGGCAGCCATGGCATCAGCATAAGCCTGTTGGATACTCTTGCGTAAGTTAAGTTTTTCTTGTTTCAGTAGATATTGCGCATCCTTAACCCCTAATTTAGCATTGGCAACATTGTTACGCGTTTGGAGTCTGTTAAAAATAGGTATGCTTAAGCGAGCTCCTACGTATGTGTTTCTATTATCTTTAAATTGGTCTCCTAATGGACTGTTTACTCCATTGGGATCAACCGCTAACCAGTTGGCATTAGTAGACATACTGGCACCAACGCCTAAAGTAGGATAGTAACTCCCTTTGGCAATTTTTAGATCATACTCTTTACTTTCGGTATTATATGTCGCGCTTTTTATTTCGGGCATTATACCCAGAGCTGTTGTGTATATATCTGTCGGAGGCCCGGGTGTGAAAGCATTTAAGTCTGGTAATTCAGGTATCTGAATATCGAACTCAATTGGTCGTTCTAAATCAAGTAATTGTGCCAGGTCAAGTAAAGAAAGTGCTAGTGCATTTTCTTGTTGGGTGACATTAAGCGCTTCTTTGGCTGCTTGAGATTTTATTTCTAAATAACTGCCCATTGCTTGGCTACCAGCATCAACCAATTTCTTAGTTCGTTCTGCTTGAAGCTTACTGGTTTCATGTTGTTCTTTAGCTACATTTAAAAGTTCTTTGTTAAAAAGAATTTGCAGGTAATGTCCCGTTATTTGTAAGCCAATATCATTCTTTGTTTTTTGCATGTCCTCAATGGCTGCCAGTAGGTTTACTTTATTACGTTTGATTGTATTGGCATTGGTCAATCCACTAAAAACGTTAACATTACTATTTGCACTAATACCAAATCTGCGAATTGTTTGGTCAACATTCTGAGCCTCTTGTTGTACCCATGTGTATCCAAAGCTTAAAGAACCATCACTTGAAGCACTTAAATCAGGTAACCGATTTAGTTTACTTTGCTTTAACTGATTCTCTTGATATTGAGTGTTAATAGTCTGTCGTTGAATAGTAATGTTATTTTCATGTGCATAGTTGATGCACTCTAATAGTGACCATTGCTTTTTATTCTCACCCCAGGTTTGTTTCTGGGTGTCTTGAGCCTTTAAGGCGGGCAAGGTTAGGATGATGCAGGCAAGTGCAATAATAGATTTGCGTATCATAGGTAATGCTTTTTTAGGGTGTGATCCTAATTATTTCTCTTCTGGTATTTTTGAAAAAGTAAATTGTAATAAAAGTATTAATTATTATTCAATTAGCTTTTTGGAATCTTAATTTTATCTTCTTCGTTTATACCATCTGTTACTTCAATTTTAATTCCATCGGATAAACCTGTTGTTATCAGACGTTTCTCAAACATTTGTTCACCAGTTTCGATTTCAACAAATGCTGAATCATTACTAAATGTGATCAATTTTTCTTTAATAGCCAGAACACTGTCTCGTCGATCTAAAACAATATCTGCTGTTGCGCTGTACCCAGCTCTGATAAATTGACCTTCTTTAAGTTTCACTGCTGCTTTAATTTCAAATTGGATGGCACCGTTTTCTTCGACACCCTTAGGTGCGATGGATTCAAGAAAAGCATCGTATTTTTCATCTTCGATGGCACCAATCGAAAGCAATAACGCCATACCTTGTTTTATTTTACCAACTTCCGTTTCGTCTACTTTACCTTCGAATACCATTTTACCCATGTCAGCTACAACAGCAATGGTGGTACCATCATTAAAAGTGTTACTTTTAATTACTGAGTTACCTTCTTTAATTGGAACATCCAGTACCATTCCTGTAATGGTTGATCGAATCAAAGTATTCGTTTGGTTTTTAGAGCTACTGGTAACACCCTCTTTAATCAGCTGTAAATTGTTTTCTGCTGCTAGTTTATCTGCTTCAGCCGTTTCATAACGTAATTGCTCTTCCAAAAATTCAGATTCAGGAATCACACCAGTATCAAATAATTCCTTTTTACGGTTAAATTCTACTTTGGCATTTTTATAACTGATCTCTGCACGTTTCAATTGTGCTTCTGCATTATTCACCTGAATCATTTCAGGAATGATCTGCACTTTAGCAATTAAATCACCTTTTTGCACTTCATCACCGGCTTCAACAAATATTTGTGTGATAATACCCGATTCCTGAGGTTTAATTTCAATTTCCTTTCGTGGAACCACAGAACCTGTAGCAACCGTCTTTTTGATGATGTCGGTTACTTCTGCTGTTTCTGTTTCGTATACAACGGGATCTTTTTTAGATTGGTTATATAAGTAATACACAACCCAACCAAACAATGCGATTAAGATTACGCCGCCAAATATTTTTAATACCTTTTTCATGAGTTTAGATTTTATAGTTTCTAGTATTTTAAATTTTTATTCGTGTCGAAGTGCCTCAATGGGCTTTATTTTAATGGCTTTCAAGGCAGGGATTAATCCGGCGATCAATCCAACCAATATGAGCATTATTAATGCAGCTATTGCTAATGGCAAGCCAACTTCCGGGTTTAGGAAGAAAGTTTCATCTTCCACATTACCGGCAGCCCTGGATGCATCAACTGCCATATCAACCAGGTAGAGAACAATGGTGCCGAATGCCAAGCCAATAAAACCTGCTATAGTTGTCAGGAAAACGGATTCAGTTAGCAACTGGTTAACTATAATTGCCGGACGGGCACCAATAGCTCTTTGAATACCTATTTCTTTGGTACGCTCTTTAACAACTACCAGCATAATATTACTGATTCCAACAGCCCCAGCGATTAGTGTTCCAATACCAACTACCCAAATCAGAATATCAATTCCTAAAAAGATGAAGTTCATCGTTTTGATCTGATTCTCCAGGTTAAATTGACCAATTGCCTCATCATCCTCAGGAGACAACTTATGATTCTTTTGGAGGATGGGTTTTATTTTATCCACAACAGTTTCAACTTTTACTCCTTTTTTTGCGATTAACCCAAAGTAATGAACCTGGTCGCCATAGTTAAAAGTCTGTTGCATAGCTGTAAAAGGTAGATATACCGTTTCTTTTTTGTTACTGCCAATGTTGATTTTAGGATTATTCGACTTAAAAACTCCTACAACCATAAAATAAACACCATTCACGCGTATGTACTGTCCAACCGGATCTTCATCCTCATCGAACATCACTTCGTATACTTTCTCACCAATGATGCAAACTTTACGTTTGAGTTTTATGTCCTCATCGTTTATATAACGTCCGTAAGGCATGGTGCACGGATCGATCTCGCGATAACTCGGGTAATCACCCATTACATTAAAGGCTCCTGATCTTTTTCCTCTCACAATATTTTCTCCACTTCTCAAGTTCCAGCCATTCAATCGTGGTGAAACAACTTCTACTTCAGGTACCTGATCCATAATGGCTTCGATATCATCGTTGTTAATTTGCCAATGACGACCTTGCTTAAAACCTTCGTAAGCAACAGTTGTATTTTCGGCCCACATGAAGCCACTGTTGGTGGCAAAATCTTTAACACCTTCGTAGACACCATTTTTAAGTCCATTACCTGAGCCGGTCATGACAATCAACATGAAAATGGCCCAAAACACGCCAAAGGCAGTTAGTACACTTCTTAATTTGTTCTTTTTGATAGCATTAAATATCTCTTGCCATCTATCTTTATCAAACATAGCTTTAGACTTTGGGTTAGACTTATTCGTCGTGTAAGGCTTCAATCGGTCGTATAGCAGACGCTTTCCTTGCTGGGATATAACCTGCAACAAGTCCGGCTGTCACTAGAATAGCAAGAGCCCAAAGAGCTACACCTAAATCAGCAGATGGATTAAAAAATGCTCTTTGTACATCTTGGTTCTCAGTTGCAACTTGCTGAAGAATGGCTGAAACGCCAGCTAATAACCCCATGCCCGCAACAAGGCCAAAGAATCCGGCCAGTGCTGTAATCAGCACAGATTCGGATAAAACCAATCTGATAATTGAGAATGGACTGGCTCCGATTGCCTTTCTGATACCAATTTCTTTGGTGCGTTCTTTTACCAGAATGATCATGATATTACTAACACCTACAATTCCCGCAATAATGGTCATAATTCCTATAACCCAGACAAACATTCTGATACCGGCAAAAACACCTTGAGCCTGTTTAAAACTTTCTAATGTGTTCCATATACCAATCGCTTGTTTATCCTCAGGAGCCACACGATGCCGTTCTATTAAAAGGTTACGAACTTCATCTTCAATTCGCTGATTCTCTGCTACCGTGGTTGCATTAGTTGAGATTGCCATCTCAGTTAAGCGGTTGTTGCCGTTAAAAACACGTTGAGTTGTTGTTAATGGCATATATAACTGCTTCCGATCTTTATCTTCAGGATCTTGGAAGGTACCTACCACCATAAACGGAACCCGGTTGATACGGATGTATTTTCCCATAGGAACCTCTTCTTTGAACAGATGCTTTTGAACAGCCTCAGAAATTATAACTGATTTCCTGAATTCTTTGATGTCTATTTCGTTGATATAGCGTCCTTTTTGCATTTCAACCAACTGAATCTTTTTAAATTCAGGCATAACACCTTCAATGCGAAAGTCACCATATTCATTTTTGTACGTCACTGCAAAATCTCCCCAAAGGTGGAAACGGCCAGAGAAGTTATCCATATCATCTTCAAACTTTCGTTGCAGCATCTCACCATCAGCTACAGTGAAGTTAATTCGGCGACCTGCTTTTAGACCATCATGCGCAACCTGTGTACGTCGACTCCAAATCCACAGCGCATTTTTTGAGGTGCCTTTGAAGTTAAACTCCATTCCGTTTTCCAGTCCTTTACCCGAACCCAGAAGAATGATCAACATGAAAATCCCCCAGGCAACACTAAAACCGGTCATGATGGCTCTCAGTTTGTTTTGCTTGAGTGTTGAGAATATTTCCTGTAAATAATCGATCATGACATTATGGATTTTTGTTGGGTGAAAACTTTGTTTCCACTTTCTGTCTTATTTAAATCCACAGAGTGATTCGATTCGATAATGCCGTCTTTCAGGCGGATAATCCTCTGTGTCATGTCAGCGATGTCATTCTCATGCGTTACGATTATAACAGTAATGCCAGAAGCATTAACTTCCTTTAGAATATCCATTACTTCGTATGAAGTTTGTGTATCCAATGCTCCTGTTGGTTCGTCAGCAAGAATTACCTTTGGCTCAGAAATGAGCGAGCGGGCAATCGCGATACGTTGTTTTTGTCCTCCGGATAATTCACTGGGTAAGTGATTCCACCATTCTTTTAAGCCCAGACGGTCAAGTAATTCCAGGGCCTTCGCATTTCTTTTTTTGCGACTCACTCCCTGATAGTATAACGGAAGAGCCACATTCTCCATTGCATTTTTAAAAGAAATGAGGTTAAACGACTGGAAAATGAAACCAATATACTTATTTCTAAATGCTGCCGCTTTGCGCTCATTCATCTTTTGAATAAGTATATCATTCAAGTGATATTCTCCGGCATCATAATTATCAAGAATACCAAGAATATTGAGAAGAGTAGACTTACCAGAACCTGAAGATCCCATAATCGAGACCATTTCGCCTTGATGGATGTCAATATCCAATCCTTTAAGTACATGTAAAGAGTTGCTTCCGGTTACATACGATTTGTGAAGTTGATTCACGCGAATAATGCTTTGGCTCATAATTTTTTTCCTTAGAATAAATCGAGTTTCATGGGTAAAATGTAGTTAACAATACTTATGCCGAATAGGTAAAGTATCAGAAATACAGTGGATTATAATGTTTTGACTTCTAATCCAGTATTCGTATTGCTGCTTTTTTGTACGATTTCGAACACTTAGTTATTGCCATCCTACACTAATTGGACGATTGAAGGTGTTTATCGGTTACACTGTTCGAGGTGTACGGAAACGTACGAATTCCTCCTTTGATCAATTAAAGTGCCTAAAATGAAAAGCAGTATTCGACCAATGTATACCTTTATCGTATAATGGGTAAATGCAAATTTATGCAGGAATTCAACGAATATCTATTAATTCAGAAATCTAAAAAGGGGGATAGGCAGGCTTTTGGAGAGCTCGTATTGAATTATGCCGACTATTTATATTCGGTTGTTATTCGTATTGTGAATAATGAGTCAGAGGCAGAAGATATTGCTCAGGAATCATTTATTAAGGCATGGCAATGTATAAACACTTTTAACATTCAAAGAGCGAAATTTTCTACCTGGCTATTTACCATTGCAACTCGAAAAGCCATTGATGTGATGAGGCGCAATCAACGAGAGCTGAAAACAGATTTAGATGAAATGATTATTGATGATATGGATCTTGAACAGCATTTATCCAATAAAGAAATTGTGAAATTGATAAATCATGCCACTAATGATTTATCTGAAAAACAAAAGGTAGTGCTTGTTTTAAGGGATTTTGAGGATTTAAGCGTAGAGGAAGTTGTGGAAATTACGGGATATACCGAGAAACAAATCAAAGATAACTTGTATGTCGCTCGTAAAAAAGTTAGGAAAAAGCTTGAAAAACATGTAAAAGTTAGGTGATGGAAGAAGATATTTACAATCGATTTAAGGAAAAGGTGAAAGGGAGTCCTTCTTATTTAAAAAATAAGGATCGATTTATTCATTCAGTATTCAACAATATAGAAGAGAATAAAAATCGAAAAAGAAGGATAAGCTTTATAGTAAACTTTGCTGCAAGCATTTTATTTATTTTATGCATAGGCACTTACACATGGCAGGAAGTATGGACATATGAAAACCGGATGCAGTTACGGAGCAAAATGGGAGATTTAAGTCCATTGCCAGAACCACAATGGCAATGCAGACAGTCGCTTAAGAACTTGATGTCAGCGTTGATTCACACAAAAGTTATTTCAATAAATGATAATCGGATTTTATTAAAGAAAAGTGAGGTTGAAATACTAAAGTCTTTAAATAGACCTCTCTATGATCAACTTCAAAAACTGTTGAGCGTTTTACAGACTACGAATCCCGGATTATATCATGATTACATTGCAGGACAGCTGATTACTCTATCTGCTTGGGAACTTCGAAATGAATACCAGATATGTGATTGGTTAACCCCATAAAAAAGGAAGCTATGAGAACTAAAAGTTTAATTTTTCTGATTTTATTATTCTTAAGTGCTTGTGGAGGATCACTTAAGTATAGGTATTATACAAGGATTAACCCTGATGGATCAGTTTATAAGAAGGTGGTTGCAGTTGGTGATTCGTCTCAAATTTATGAACAACCGTTTTCGTTTGATACAGCTAATGGATGGGACGTTTCATTTGATACTGAAATTGATAAAGAAAATGGAGATACATTGCATTTAGCTATTGCTGAGAAAACATTTCCTTCTGCAATGGACCAATATGATAATCTACATTTGGTCAGTGATTCTGTTGAGCTTGATAATATAGTGGTTGGATATAAAAAGAGTTTTCGCTGGTTCTTTACCTTTCATGTGTATAAAGAAACCTTCCTGCAGCGTTTCCAATTCCAACATTTAGATGTTAATGAGTATTTGAGTGATGATGAATTAGCTTATTTTTTCGAGGGTGATACAACTGTAGTTGCTTCAATGACAAAGGAAGAAGAAGAAATGTTTGACGAGGAAGGAGAAGCGAGATTTTGGAATTTTATTATGACATCTTGTGCTCTCGAATATCTTGATCTACTTGATCAATATGCAAAAGAAAGGAAAATAGAACCTTTATCTCCGGAAGATTCAGCTAGTGTTGTCCAGTTATTTAGATCATTTGATGATGATGGAGTTGATATAAATGAGATTGGAAGTGTCTTGCAGAACCTAATTAATATATCATGGCCGATTATCGCATATGATGAGGGTTACTTTGATGAATTTGAACAACAGATCAATGATGAGTTATTACTATTGGACGAAAAGGAATATGACGTATCTATTGATTTGCCAGGTGTTTTGTATTCTACAAACGCGGATGCTGTTGCTGATAATATTGCTAAGTGGCAGTTTCGGAGAGGACGTTTTCTATATAAAGACTTCACTATTTGGGTGAAATATCGAACGACTAATTATTGGACTATAATATTGACCGCACTTAGTATTCTTCTATTTACTTTTATTTCTTTATTCAACGAAATAAAAGTAAATAGAATGATGTTCTTACCTGGTTTGTGCTTTATTAAATATTCTATCGGTTTGTAAAAAAGCGATACGAAGAGATTGTAATCATCATTAAAACATCATGGCTCCATTTTCGGAGCCTTTTTTCTACCCCTCCGTTTATATGGAAAAATAATGCCGATTTC
>NZ_CEXQWX010000149.1:0-14661 GCF_982718395.1 Carboxylicivirga sp. | reverse complement strand
TTTGAATAAAGCGTTTCGCATCTCGGCAGTACCTCTGAGTTTAACTATTGCAGGAGCATATTCATGGGATAAAAGAGAGGATATAAAAAGCTTGCGCAATCGGTTTTATCCAGAGTTCAATCATCATCTGGATGATTATTTGCAGTATGTTCCGGCATTGGCAGTATATGGTCTTAACCTGGCAGGTGTAAAAGGGAAACACAGTGTTGGAAGAGCAACTCAAACTTTAGTTATGGCAAGTGTGATCAATCTGGCAACAATTTATGGGATGAAATACTCGATTGGTGAGCTACGACCCGATGGCAGTAGTTATAATAGTTTTCCTTCAGGGCATACAGCTACTGCATTTATGACGGCAACTTTTTTGCATAAAGAATACGGACAGGTTCATAGCCCTCTGTATTCGTTTTTTGCATATACAATGTCTACCACTGTTGGGACAATGCGCATGCTTAATAATCGTCATTGGATGCCTGATGTATTTGTAGGAGCTGGTATCGGTATACTTAGTACGGAATTAGCTTATGCACTATCAGAGAGATTATTCAAAAACAAAGGGCTTAATCACCCATCCAAACAATATGATAACCGTTATGCCAGGTATCGCAGACCTTCTTTCCTGACTGTAAAGGCTGGATATGCCATGCCAACCGGGAACTTACTTTTTAATAACGATGATCTGTGTGCCACACCTGGTTTTGTATCAGGCATTAGCGGTGCTTACTTTTTTAACCACTGGATTGGACTTGGTGCTCAAATAAGTATTTCAACCTTTGGCCTTAAAAGTCAGCAGCTTTATAGAGATGCCCCACTTCTTAACCGGATAAGGAATATTACTGACCAGCCTTTTGGTTCGTCATACCTGATGATTGGACCTCATTTCAATTGGCGCCTATCAAACAGCCTGGATTTGACCATGAATATTAATGTTGGCCAGTCATTTGGTGTTGAAGGTTTAATAACAGCAGATTTAATTACAGAAGGAGATATTGGTACCAATATCGAATCAGTAGTGATAAAGAAATTTATCCCTGATGACGAATTTGCATGGACAGCAGGCATCAACCTTAAGAAAGCCATTAACAAGCATATTGCTATAGGTGCTTATGTCGATTACATTGACACCAGACCAGAGGTGCTTATCCGTACCCCTGAGTCAGTCAGGTTAATTGATAATAAACTGGAAGTATCAGAAAATACTTACACAATGAACCTGTCATTGTTTAATACCGGACTCAATATCACTGCGTATTTCTAGTCCGGTTATCATTGATTTTGTGTCATTGCTCATTGATTCAGGTTTATAGCTCACATTTGTTTCAACATTAGACAATAAACGAAGAATTTTGAAGAACGCGACAGTATGGTTAAACTAAAAAAATATAAAAAGGCAATTTGGACGAACTTGGTTTTGATCCTTGCTTTTTTAGTTCACATCTTAATTCCCGAAAGGGAAGATGCCGGAAAGAGTAGGATAGATATGAAATCCATACCAGATGCACCTGTAATGGTGTTAGCACCAAAGCAAAAACAGATATCAATTTCGGTTTCAGGCAGAATAGAAGCACAACATGAGCTAGATATTTATAAAAGATGGACCGATGAAACTATTGAATTCGAATGTCATCGTAACGATACAAATTCCCTTCAATTAAGTTCATTGATCAATTTTGCAAAATCCAAAAATGTACTTTTGCAATCTGAGCGCAATATAAATTGAGTTTGATTTGTTAAATAATTCCGGTCAGTTAATTGTTTTGCAGCCGGGAAATTAATTGATAATAAATCAGTTTGTTATTAAAATAACTGGCATGACGATTAAGCAAAAACATATAGGGGCTATAATTTTGATATTCTTATGGCTAGTCCTGTTCTTTGATAATTATAAGGTGAGTATATCCTTATCTGTTTTTGTTGCATCAGCCCGTACTGCAAGTTTATGGGGGGCTTATAACGTGCATAGTTATTACTTTCCAAGGCTAAAAGAATCTTCGCGGGCAAAACTAAAGTTTCTCGCTTGGTTTATTGTTCTGAGTCTGGTTATGTTCATGGTTGATTTTTTCATAGAAGAGCCTCTTTTGGATGAACATCACTTTAGTGACAGAGGATCAAATGATTCATGTAAATCCTGTGATGATCTTATAGCATTGTTACCCCAGGGAGGTGCTTTGGTTAGTGAGATAATTTTTACTATATTCTTTTCATCCTTGCAAGTAGGAATTGCCATGGCCTTGAGTTGGACGAAGCAGTTATTTGAAGTCAATAAACAGAACCAACTGGCCATCCTTAAACTGGAGTCATTAACTAAAGAGTCCGAACTTAATGAGTTAAAAAATCAGCTGAACCCACATTTCCTGTTTAATGCATTAAGTAATATTTATTCATCCGCTTATCTGGGAGAGAAAGAAACGCCAGAAAAAATAATGCAACTCTCTAAAATGTTGCGATATGTTATCTATGAAACTAATGTTGATGAAATAACCATTGATAAAGAGATTGATTACCTTAATCACTATATTGAATTTCAAAAGTTTAAAACAGGAAGAGATAATCAGGTAGGTTTTGATTATGAAGCTTGTAATTTATCGATAAAAATAGCTCCGTTAATTCTATTACCATTCATAGAAAATGCATTCAAACATAGTCAAATAGCTGTTGAACCGGAAGCCTGGGTAAAAATAAGGCTGGAATCAACAAAAGATGAGTTGTTGTTTGATGTATTGAATACCATTTCAGATAAAAATAAACCTGAAATATTGAATAATAACGGTATTGGCTTAGATAATCAGAAGAAGAGACTGCAACTTGTCTATGGCGACCGGTATTCATTAAATATAACATCTAAAAATTATAAAAATCAGGAAGTTTTCATTGTCAAACTTAAAATAAAGCTGGCATGAACGAAGTTTATAAATGTGTAATTGTAGAGGATGAGCAACCTAATCTTCGGCTATTGGAGAATTACGTTCATAATATAGAAAGCCTGGAATTAATAGGTTCTTTTGTTTCACCAGTAGAGTTAATCAATTTTAAACGATTATCTGAAATCCAGATAATATACCTGGATATACAAATGCCTGTGATGACGGGGATTGATCTTTTAAAAACCATTTCGACAAATGCCGAAATTATCATGACCACCTCTTATTCAGAATACGCTTTGGAGGGTTATGATTTAAACGTTACAGATTATTTATTGAAACCTATCGAGTTTTCACGTTTTCTGAAAGCCACCAATCGCGCTATTGAAAAAATAAATCTAAAGCAACATGTGCAGCCCAATAACTTAAGTGCCGACAAGTCATCAGATGAAGCAATTATTCTAAAAGTGGATAAGAAGCTAATGAAGGTGAAAATTTCAGATATTATTTATATACAGTCCGATTGGAATTACATATATGTACATACTTCCAGCAGTAAACTGATCGTTTTAAGCACAATGAAAAACATTGAGCAAAGCTTATCAGGTTACAATTTTATACGTATACACAAGTCGTATCTAATTAACATGGATTATTTTGAGTTTATAGAAGGAAACCAGGTATCCGTTAATGGAAAAATATTGCAGGTGAGCCGCGGATTTAAAGCCGACTTGCTGCAAAGAATTAATAAAGGTTAAAGCTTTTTAAATATGAGTAGCTTATGAGACATAACGGCAGACAAAGGTGTCCAAAGTTATGGAAACCATTATGCAGAAAGCATCTATCTTAAAAGTATAAACAAGGAACTCCTTAAATCCCTATTAAACATGGACAATTTATTAAACGAGGTTATTGGTGCCCATATTGGATTAAGTGTTTTTGTGTCTTTTTTAGGTGCAGGTATTTTTGTATTTGGGAAAATATTAAAGAAGTATTACGCACAAAAGGTTAGTTTAGGAAGTTTAAAAATTTTGAAGATTGAAGCAATTGGATTGTTTGCGATTGGAGCCTTAAATACGTTATTTGACTATGTGACCCAAACACAGCTTAAAGGTATTATAAAACACCATGAGAATCACTCCGTTATTATTCCGGCTTTAATTAATGATACACGGATATATGTTCTGATCGAAATTACTTCTGTTTCTGTTATTTTATTTGTTGTATTGCTAATTGTTGGCAGTAATAATGTTAACTACCTATCCATTATTGTGTTTTGGGTGACAGGACTTTTTTGTTTGACAGAACTTATTTGGCAGAATATAAATAAGTTTTATCTGATACATAGCGGCAACAGGCTATTTGATTATTATTTAGAAGAACGACAGGTGTTTATTCCAATGTTATGGATATTTAGGTTAGGATTAGCATTTTCTTTGATTTTATTGATTACCAAATTAATTTGGCATTCCTTCTTCTGCAAGGCAAAAAAAACCATTGGTCTAATGGACTAACCCTTAGATAGCTTCTTTATAAAACTTAATTATAACCCAATATTTTAATATCGCTATGTTTAAGTTGCCCTGTTCTGTAATGATACAGAACTTGTAACTAACCCATTGGGCGACTTGATGCGTTTTACAGATGATCACTCATTTGCGTTACGAATTAAAGAGTGTTTTTATGGGAGTTGTTGTCCATTATCAACGAATTTAATTTTGATACCACATAATCTTTCTATATTTGAAGTGTTAAAAAAAATTAACATCTAGTTTTCAAGCAATGAAAGTTGATGAGCGGTTATTATTGGATATTAAGGATGGAAGGATCAAAGCCTTTGAAAAGTTTTTCCAGAACTCACATGCTCGTTTGCTTAATTATGCGAAAATATTTATTCCTGATGCTGCAATAGCTGATGATATGGTTCAGGAAGCCTTTATTCATTTCTGGAATAAACGTAAAGAGTTAAGAGTTGGAAAATCAATTGAATCATTAATCTTTACCTCAGTAAGAAACCGGTGCTTAAATTATCTCAGGGATGAGAATATCTACAAAAAACACAAGGAAGGCTATAAAGTAGAGGAAAATGCTCTTCAGTTCATCGGACAATATGACTTTTTAGGTGAAGAAGGTGACTCTTTGGAAGAAATGTTAATTAAAGAGTTGGAGAACTCAATAGAACAATTGCCGGATAAGTGTCGTCAAGTTTTTTTAATGAGCAAAAAAGAGGGAATAAAGCAAAAAGATATAGCCGAGCAACTTGGAATTTCTCCTAAAGCCGTGGAAAAACATATTGCCACTGCGAAAGTCAAAATTCGTGAGAATATGCAATTAAAGTTCCCAACACTTGGAATATTAATAGCATTCTTTATGGACCTTTAGGTGAGTTTTGGGGTTATTTGTTCCGATTTTATAATGAAAACTGCAGAGTAATGCTCTGAAATCAATAAAAAGAATTTGAAGTAAGATCTTGTATTGCAGCTGTTAACGTCATTTCTTCGATAGTGAGTTAAAAAACAACTTTGATTTTTGGTAGGGATTTTAACAAACTTAGGGTAATAGATATGTAACAGGATAAATGCAAATGAAGGAGAAGTTTGAGAAATACTTTGAGGGCAGGATCAGCTCAAGTGATCAGAAAGGGTTACTAACCTACTTAAGGCAATCAGAAAAAGAACGCGCAGATTTTGAAGAAGCCAAGGAAGTTTGGAAAGAGAAAGAAAACAGAATGATCTCTTTAAACACCTGGAATGCATGGAAGAATATTGAAAAGGAAGTAAAACCGGAATTCAGGATTAGAAGAAAATGGTTATTATCAATTGCTTCGGTAGCGTCTATTATTATTTTAGTATTAAGTGTTTCATTACTAACTGTAAAATCAAAATCGCTTTCAGTACAAACCAATGCCGGACAATTGATAGAAGTTTATCTGCCTGATTCATCAAAGGTGTTTGTTAATTCTGATTCAAAGGTGACGTACAGAACAAAGTGGCTGGGGCTTAAAAGAGAAGTGCATTTAACCGGTGAAGCTTTTTTTGAAGTAGCACATGAAGCCATAAGAGGCTTTGATGTGTTGGCTAACGATGTTCGGGTAAAGGTGACCGGGACAAAATTCAACGTAAAAGCTTATGAAAGGGAAGAAGTTACAGTCGTTTTGGAAGATGGTTCCGTTAATCTGACACTTGATAATGATGCGGATTTCAATCAATTTTTAAAACCAGGTGAATTAATTAGAATAAACAGTGCTACTAAGCAATACTCAAAGAATAAAGCCAGGGTGGAAGATTATACATCATGGAAGGAAGGCATGTTGTATTTCAGGAATAACAAACTGCCGAATTTACTTCAAAGTATTGAAAGAAGATATGGGGTAATATTCAATAAAATTGAAGATCCGATTTTGAAAGAGTTTACTTTAACATTTGCTATCAGAAACGAGCAATTCGAAAAAGTAATGGATATTATTATGGCTGCCTTGCCAGTTAAAGTTCAAACAGTAAGTGGGGTAGTTGTAATACAGTTGGATAAAGAAAAATATGCACGAATGAAGAATAAATAAAAAGGAAAAACAGGTGAGTGTTTGCACCACTCACCTGTTAAAAACCTAAGTTTTTAATTGTTTAAATAACACTACAATTTTATGAAAAAAAATCTAATTAAACTATCTTGTTTAAGGATGGTTAGGTCTAAACATTTTAAAGTTATGAAGATCTTATCATTATTCCTGTTTATTTGTGGTTTAACCTATGCCACTAAAATTGAGGCACAAAAGGTCAATGTTTCAATTAAAAAAGGCGTTGTACTTGATGTAATTGAACAAATAGAAAAGCAATGTGAATTCAGGTTTGTGTATAGTCCCAAATTTGTGGATATGGACAAAACTGTGAGTCTGGAAATGCATCAAACTGAAGTTACCGAAGTTCTGGCCGAAGTTTTAAAGGAAACTAATCTGACTTATATTATTGATGGTAATGTGGTTGTGCTAAGACCAATATCCATGACCTCAGTTTTTCAACAGGATATAAAGAGAACCGTTTCCGGTACAGTTAAAGATTATAGTGGAGAGCCAATTCCCGGGGTAACTATATTAGTGAAAGGTTCGTCAGTTGGAACAATATCTGATGTAGACGGTAAATTCAGTTTAAGTAATGTATCTGAAGATGCTATATTGGTTTTCTCCTTTGTTGGAATGAAAACACAAGAAGTTTTGGTCGCCAATAAAACCTCTCTTAGTATTGTTTTGCTTGATGAAGCCATTGGCTTGGAAGAAGTGATTGCCGTTGGCTATGGTACACAAAAGAAAAGGGACTTAACGGGAGCAGTAACAAGCGTTTATGCTTCAGATATTGAACAAAGGTCAGTAACTAATTTTTCCAATGCCTTACAAGGTGCGGCGGCAGGTGTTACAGTAACACGGTCAAATTCAACACCTGGTTCAACAAGCACCATTCGCATTAGAGGTATTACTACGCTGCAAGGAAGTAATGACCCATTAGTTCTGGTAGATGATGTACCAACTAATATCGATGATGTTAATCCTAATGACATTGAATCATATACCGTATTAAAAGATGCTGCTGCAGCAGCTATTTATGGGTCGCGGGCTGCAGCCGGTGTAATTCTTATTACAACAAAACGGGCCAAATCCGGCGATTTCAGTTTAAACTACGATTATAGTATTTCTTTCGATAAGCCAACCGATAAATTTGAGTATGTGGATGCGCCAACATATATGCGCATGTGGAATGAAAAAGTGTGGAATGATTCTGGCAATGGAGAGAACGAATATCCTACTTATTCCAAAGAGTACATTGATTCGTATTTGGAAAATCATGAGCTCGATCCAAATTTTTACCCCAATACTGATTGGACCGAAATGCAATTAAAGGATTTTGCAACACATCAACGACATAATTTGGTGTTAAGCGGTGGCGGTGAGAAAATTAAAACAAAAGTTTCGATGAACTATGAAGACCAGGATGCATTATATGCAATTCGTAATTGGAAACGTTATACTCTTCGTGTTAATAACGACTTCAAAATTAATGATAAGCTTTCTGCAAGTGCTGATGTTTCATTCTTCTACACTAAGAATATTGTTCCAGTGCGAAATATAAATTTACGTGAGAGCCCACTGGAAGTAGCTTATTGGACAGATGGTCGTTTTGGTAGTATTACTGTAGGTAACCCATTGGCTAAGCTTCATGGGGCAGGCAATGCCGATGCACAGACAAGAAAATTCACCACAAGGTTAGGATTGAAATATGAACCAGTCAATAACCTTATTCTACAAACAAACTTTTCACCATCAACAAACGATTTCTACCGCAAACAATATCAACCTTATTTTGCAATTTATGAGTTCGAAAATCCAGAGACGCCTGTGGTTGAGGTAAATCCAACACCATCGTTATATGAAAGAAGAAATCGCTCAAGCAGATACTCGTTACAGTTTTTGGCCAACTATTCAGCAAAGATTGGGCAGCATACAATTGCTCCGCAGTTAGGCTATGAAGAGTACGAAGGTAAATCGGAAAACCTGGCGGTTTATGGTTTGAATTTCGATCTTACAGGATTCCCATATATGAATTTTGCTCCGGTTGACCAGTTCTATTGGGATAAAAATAACGATGGTGTTTCAGAAAGTGCTTACCGGTCATATTTCGGTAGAATTAACTATAACTATGCCAATAAATACTTATTTCAGGTAAATGCCCGTTACGATGGTTCATCTAAATTTGCAAGCGATTATCGTTGGGGAATGTTCCCATCAGTTTCAGCAGGTTGGGTGCTATCTGAAGAAAACTTCTTTGGCGGTATAAAAAATACGATTGACTTTTTAAAGCTAAGGGCTTCTTATGGTGTGCTTGGTAACGATCGACTGGGGAACTACTTATACAGTTCGGTTCTTTCAACAGGCACGAGGATTTTATCTGATGCCAACGGAAACCCTGTTAGTACAACACAAGCTTATCAGGCTAATCTCGCGTTGAAGGACATTACCTGGGAGACAACAGAAACATTCAACATCGGTTTTGACATCGCAGCTTTTGAAAATCGTTTAAACACTACATTTGAGTGGTACAATAAAGAAACCTATGATATGCTTTTGGGTTTGGAGCTTCCTCCCACAACAGGCTATAGCTCAGTTAATTCAAACATTGGCGATATGAATACCAAAGGTTGGGAAGTAAGTGTTGGCTGGAAGGATAAAGTTGGTGACTTAACTTACTCTGCATCATTTCATATTTTTGACTCTAAAACGATTGTTGGAGATATTAATGATAAAGAAATTCAGAGTGGTAATACAATTATTAAAGAAGGCTACGAGTATGCAGAGTTATACGGTTATATAGCCGATGGTATTTTTCAGACACAAGAAGAAGTAGATGAGGCAGCCGAAACAGCGTACATAAGTAAAAGTACAAGTCCAGGGGATATTCGATATGTAGATGTAAGTGGCCCGGAAGCGGTTCGAGATAGTATAATCAACAGTGAAGATAGGGTTCATTTAGGAAGTAGTTTGCCCCATTACAATTATGGTGGCACTATAAATCTGGGCTATAAAGGTTTTGATTTTGGAATAATTTTCCAGGGAGTAGGAAAGCAAAACAGAGTATTACCATCGAGTCCGTATAATGGTTTCTCGGGCAATGGCACTCCTACAACTGAGTATGCGACTAATAACTGGTCGGCATACAATACTCCTGAAGAAAATACGAATGCCTTATATCCAAGGTTAACCAGTAAAACCAGTGGGCTAAACAGTCAATTTTCTAGTTACTGGATTGTAAATGGAGCTTATTTCAGGTTGAAGAATATAACCTTGGGATATACTTTGCCACAATCATTAACCCGAAAAGTAAACATACAGAAATTACGGTTCTATATAACAGGAAATGATTTGTTAACATTTGACCATTTCCCCAAAGGACTTGATCCGGAAGATACGTCGAGCTATTTTATAACAAAATCATTTATTGTTGGTGCCAATATCAAATTTTAATCATGAAAAAAATAATAAATAAATATTTTGCGATTATTTCATTATTAAGCTTATTTTCAGCATGTAATGAAATGGAGTTGGCTCGGTTAGATGCACCGAACTCAGTGTCGTGGTATTCAAATGCTGATGAAGTACGTTATTCTCTAAATGCTTTATATTCTTCGTCGTATTTTAGAACAGATAATGATTTCTATACTGATGATTATCATTATCGAAATAATTTAGATTCATACCTCTCAGGTACAATTAATTCAGAATGGTCAGGTGCTAAAAGTATTTGGACTTCTTGCTACCAAGGTATAAGCAGAGTTAATACTATTATCATTAATATCGAAGAAAAAGGATCGTTTCTAACTGAAAATCAAAGGAATCAATATTTGGGGGAAGCCTATGTTATAAAAGCATCTATTTACGGATATTTGATTACTCACTTTGGAGCGGTTCCATATTTTGATGACTTTACCGGTCTTGACGATGCGTTTAATGTACCGCGAACTGATGTTAACACAATAAAAGAGACAGTTTATCAGCTTTTCGATAGTGGTGCTGAATTATTACCTACATCGTACAGCGGAGAACAGTATATTACTAAAGGTGTAGCTTATGCCTATAAGGCACGTATTGCACTTTGGTTAGGTGATTATGCCGAAGCTGCTGCTGCTGCCAAGGATTGTATGGATTTGGAAGTTTACAGTTTGCACCCTACTTACGAGAGTTTGTTTCATGCAGATACGCGAGTTTCTCCAGAGATCATATTCTCTTTCACAAGGTCGGCTGAACTCGGGTTATACTACGGTATAAGTGGAAATAAAATTGCGGATATTCGTTGGTTTATTCCAAGAAATGCCAGAGGTTGGGGAGCTTATCATCCAAGTTGGGATTTGTTGGCTAGCTACACGTGCAAAGATGGTTTACCAATTGATGAATCACCATTATTTGATCCACATAACCCATTTATGGACAGAGATCCGCGTGCATTGGCTACAATAATACCATTCGGTAAGCTTACTGCCGATGATGAAAGAACACCTGATAGTGGTTTTGATTTTTATGGCTATACTTTTAACCCTTACCCAATTACATATGTAGTCCATAGTATTGAGCCTGGTACGGAGGTAATAAATAAAGATACAAAAGCAACTCAGACTTGGGCTCCGTTCAATGGTTTATCAATCAATAAAGGAATTGACGAAACTTGGGTTGACGATAGGATAGCTGACCCAAATAAGATTGCAATGAGGTACGCAGAAGTTTTATTAACTTATGCCGAAGCTAAAATTGAAATGAATCAAATTGATGAAACAGTACTTGATGCCATCAATGCTGTGCGGTCGAGAGCATATGCTGATTCTGATTTTGACTATCCGGAAGTTACCACTACTAATCAGTCAGAGTTAAGGAAAATCCTTCGTATGGAGCGACGTTCGGAGTTTGCACTTGAAGGGTTAAGGTTAATGGATATTTTAAGATGGGGAATTGCCGAAAAAACGTTAGTTGGTAATACTTATGGTCTTCTTAATTGTAATCCTGTTAAAATTTATGAAACCCCTAATGGTGATTTGATAGATAAAGTTGTAGAACCAGGTCACTGGTTTTGGGGATTAACTCCCGAAATTGATGAGGATGGAATTCCTGATTTTTCAGCGTTACTAAATGCCGATATGTGTCAGGTTTTGTTTGTTAAAAATTGGGATTCCAGCAAGCAAATGTTATTTCCAATTCCTGAAGTGGAAATGCGGCAAAACAAAGGAATTGGATCGAATAATCCTGGCTACTAGTTAGCATTTCATATTTTTTAGATTAGTTAAAACAGGGCCTGCCATATGGAGGTAGGCCCTGTTATTCAGAAAAGAACGTTCAGGTTTAAAATTGCAGAGCCTGTTTGTTTTTTTTAACGTTGGTAAAAAGAGAAGTGAGTAGCTAATAACCTGAGTTAGACTTAAAGTTTTATTGCAATAGCTTACTAATCTTCTGAATTTATGATTTGAAAATCAAATTTTTACTGCAACCCGAATCTCAAAAATTAAATCGAACTCAGGTTAATATACGGGTTGGTAAGACAAAGATGTATTCAATCAAAGAATAATTTGCATGAAACGAATTTTATTAAGCTTGTCATTATTATTTATAGGGTACCTTTCAAGTGCACAAGATAATAGCTTATGGTATAAACAGCCTGCTCAAAATTGGAATGAAGCCCTGCCCATAGGAAACGGTCGTTTAGGTGCGATGGTTTTCGGAGGCACTTCAGAAGAGCGTATTCAACTAAACGAAGAAAGCGTTTGGACACGTGGACCTCGTTATGAGGATAAAAAAGGTGCATATAAATCAATTGCTGAAATTCAGAACTTGATATTTGAAGGTCGGTATACAGAGGCTGAACAGCTTTGTAAATCGAAATTACTTTCTGACAAACAAGCAAACTCAAGCACTTATCAGACATTAGGCAATTTATTTATTCGTTTTGAAAATATTGGCAAGATTGATAATTATAAAAGAGAACTTGATTTAGAAAGTGCTGTTGTAACTGTTAGTTTTGAAACAAGAGGAGTAAAGCATACAAGGCGTATTTTTTCTTCTGCTGCTGATCAGGCAATTGTTTTTCTGGCTGAAACTGATACAAAAGATAAAATTTCCTGTACTCTGGAATTATCCAGACCGGGAGAAGGAGAAATAATTTCAGCCTATAATGATATACTGGTTATGCGGCAGCATGTTAATAATGGCAATGGAGTACAATATGAAACGCGGCTGAAGATTATTTCGCACGCTGGAAAGCTGACTGTCCAAAATGGGAAAATTACTGTTACTGATGCCGATAAATTAGAATTGCGTCTTGTTGCAGCTACCGATTATAGAGGAGGCAGTCCTTCGAAACTTTGTAGCGAATATCTGCAAACGTTAAAGGGAAAAAGTTTTAATAAGTTACTGAAGAGTCATATCAAAGATTACCGTTCATTTTACGATCGGGTCGAAATATCCTTTCCTCGAAGTGCTCAATCAGCACTTCCAACCGATGAAAGGGTTGCTGCACAGAGAAGAGGTGAAAGTGATCCTTCGCTGGCAGCACTTTATTTCCAGTTTGGACGTTATCTGCTTATCTCATCATCACGGCCGGGATGCCTTCCTGCTAACCTGCAGGGTATATGGGCAGATGGATTGAAGCCTGCCTGGTTTTCCGATTATCATATAAACATAAATGCTCAAATGAATTACTGGCCTGCTGAAGTGACTAATCTAACAGAACTACATGTTCCCTTTCTTGATTATATTGACAGGTTGCGTGAACGCGGCAGAAAAACAGCTAAAGAGGTTTATGGCGTAAATGGTTTTGTAGCTCACCACCGTTCTGATGCCTGGCATTTCACCTCACCTTATGGTGCACCACAATACGGTATGTGGCCGATGGGGGCAGCATGGGCATCAACCCACTTTTGGGAACACTTCCAATTTGGAGGCGATAAAGAATTTTTAGCTGACTATGGATACCCGGTTATGCGCGAAGCCGCACAATTCTTATCTGAGTTAATGGTTAAACACCTCAAAACAGGAAAATGGATAGTTGGTCCTTCCATGTCGCCTGAAAATATTTATTTGACTAGGGAAAATAAACGAGGAAGTGTTGTGATGGGAGCAGCCATGGACCTTCAAATTATATATCATTTATTCAGTTCTGTTATTGATGCTTCTGAGCTTTTGGGGATTGATAAAGATTTCAGGGAAACTTTAAAAGAGCAACTTGAAAATCTTACGGAGGTTAAAATTGGAAAAGATGGTAGAATCTTAGAATGGTCGGACGAAACATTGAAAGAGGCTGAGCCGGGACACAGGCATATGTCGCATCTGTATGGTCTTTATCCATCAAATGAATACAATTGGAATGATAAACCCGAGTATATGGAAGCATCTGCAAAAGTTATTGCAGAACGCTTAAAATATGGAGGAGGACATACTGGATGGAGTCGTGCATGGATGCTTAATTTTTACGCAAGGTTACTTAAACCGGAAATATGCTGGGATAATCTGGTAACTCTTTGGACGAAATCAACACATCCAAATTTATTCTGTGACCATCCTCCTTTCCAGATAGATGGCAACTTTGGTGCTACAGCCGCAATAGCTGAAATGTTATTACAATCCCATGCAGGTGAAATTTATTTACTACCCTGTCTTCCGTCCGTAATCCCTTATGGTAAAGTAAAAGGCTTAGTTGCTCGTGGTGGATATATTATTGGAATGGAGTGGAAAAATGGGAACCTTATTAAAGCAACAATTAGCTCCAGATCGGGTGGTAGTTTTAAGTTGCGTTATGGAAATATATTTAAAACAATAAAAATGGACAAGGGGGAAGAACTTGTTCTGGATAAAAATCTTCAAGAATTATAAAAGCTATGATAAAATTATATGCAGTTGTTTTTCTCCTTTTGCTTTTAATGGCTGTTAAAGGTATGGCGCAGGACAAACAATATTCCTGGGAAGAAATCACTCAAAAATATGAGTTTCCAAAATGGTACACCGAAGCACGTTTTGGTATCTGGGTGCATTGGGGAGCACAAACCCAGCCTGAAAGTGGCGGTGGCTGGTATGCCCGCCATATGTATCAAGAAGATGTTGGGCGTGAAAGTTGGGGAAAAAACGCCTACAATTACCACAATCAAACCTACGGCCACCCTTCCGAAAAAGGCTACAAAGATGTCATCCATTCATGGAAAGCTGAAAACCTTGATACCGATGCACTGGTAAAGTATTTTAAAAGTCTGGGTGCAAAGTATTTTGTCGCACTGGCTAATCATC
>NZ_CEXQWX010000148.1:0-14756 GCF_982718395.1 Carboxylicivirga sp. | reverse complement strand
TATATGAACAAGGAGATGAAGGTTGGTGATGACTCCAAGAATTTTAACTTTTTAAATAATTTAGATCTTCATTTAAATGATCACCTCAATTTCTTATTTAAAGTACAAGGAGTGTATCAGTTTGAAGATAAAAACTCTGAAGATGTAAATTTGAATCGATACGAAAGCTTGTACAATCAGGATGGTTCTTATTCAAACATTATAGGAAAAGTTGCAGCTCCTCAACATTATATTAATGATTTGGGTGATTATGGATTCTTGGACTGGACATATAATCCATTAGTTAATCAAAAAACTAATGATAACACAATAAAGCGAACACAAGTTTCATTGACAGCAGGTGTAGGGTATCAGTTAGAAGAGTTATCATTAAGTTCAACATTTAACTACAACACAACAAACAGTAAGGCAGAGATTTTTCACAATAATGACAGTTGGTATCATCGAAATCTTGTTAATACTTATACGGATATAGTAGGAGGAGTTGGAAATATCTGGGATGATGATTATTACGTAGATAAAACCATTGTAAAAAGGCATTTTCCTGCAACTGGAGGTCACATGGTAACACAAAATATTGATCAACGAAGCTATACATGGAGAAATACGGCAGAATATCGTAAAAGCATTGCTGATTTTGACATTAAACTCTTTGCAGGAGTAGAGTTAACAGAGGATAAGCATAAGCAGGTAAGAAGTGAATACTTCGGCTATGAACCACAAACGTTTCAAAATGTAGCAGTTGATTATGCAACTTTAGAAAACGGAGTCGATGGTTTTACAAAGGGCTTTAATAATAGAAGAGTAACATTTGTACAACCGGTACCTGTAAATGAGCGTTTGGAGAAGTACGCATCAGGCTTTGGTACAGCTTCTATTACACTTAAGCAGCGGTACGACTTATTTGGTAGTTACCGCATGGATAAAACTAATATACTTACAAAGGCCTATAAATTGAAGAATAATCCTTCATGGTCAATAGCAGGAAAATGGAATATTACTGAAGAAGGATTTTTTAATAAGAACTTAATTAATCATTTATCAGTTAAACTATCTCATGGTGTAAGTGGTCAAATTAATAAGAATTCCACTCCTGAGTTATCAGGTTATTATACTAAAAACTGGTTTACGGGAGATCCTTATTTTGCAATTAGTTCACCTGAGAACCCAACCCTGACTTGGGAAAAAACTCAAAGCTCTAATCTAGGTATTGACATAGGCTTTAATTTTGGTTTGCATGCTTCTTTAGAAGTTTACAAAAAACACTCCTATGATGTTTTATCGTGGGTGTCAACAGAACCTACAGTTGGTTGGACGCGTGTATATACTAATAACGCAGAGGTGGACAACAAAGGGATTGAGTTATCACTAAACTACAATAAACAACTAGGAAGTTGGAATTACAACTCTTATTTCACCATTTCAAAAAACAAAAATGAAATTGTGAAATTAAACGCAGATTATTTTGTTTCACAATTAATGTATGGAACAGGTTATAGAGAGGGTTATCCAGTTAATGCCCTCTTTGGTTTAAATCATAAATTTACGGATGAGGGTGAATTAGTAGTTATGGATACCAACGGAGAAGAAGGTGAATATTGGGAGTATAATGAGTGGGAGCCTGACCAAATCATAGAAGTAGGACAATCTGTACCTAAAGTTTATGGAGGATGGAACCAAAGTTTAAGTTATAAAAATCTCACCTTAACGGCTTTCTTACAATACGAATTTGGACATAAAGTGAAAACACCATCTGGTAATCCAATAAATGGCTACATATGGGGGGAAGAGAAATACCGATGGGCGGGACCTGAACATAATAACACAGCCTTATATCCGCTATTTGATGAGCATACATTTCATGCTTACTATAACACCATTAACTATAGCAAACGTTTGTATGAGCCGGGAGATGTAATAAGGTTAAAGACGTTAAGTCTGAGATACGATTTTAGTAAGTTGGTGTTGAAACATCTGAAAGGTGGTCATATTCAGGTAAGTGGACAAAATTTGTGGTTTTGGGCCGCAAATAAAGATGGAATTGACCCGGTCGCTTTAAATTCCAATGGAGTACTTGGGCTCCCACTTGCAAAGCAATTTATTGTTTCATTAAACCTAAAATTTTAAGAAAATGAAGAATTTAATATATCTATTTATCGTTTTTCTTTTCATTGGTTGTGATGATTTTGTAGACGAAGCGCCGAAAGGCAAAAAAATACCTGATAAGTTAATCGACTTGCATTATATGATGCAACCTATGTTTGATAATCAAGCAAACGGAATATATGTTGCTCCTATTACGCAATTTTATATGAGTGATGATGTTGAGGTGGGAATTAATGATTTTTTATCAGGACCAGCGTTAAATGCTTATTTATTTGAAGAACATTTTTATACCGGAACTCAGGTAGATGAAGGTTATGCATCTTTGTTTTCAGCTATTTATGTATGTAACTATGTATTGCAGAATATTGATGTGGTTGAAGACAATCCAGGTGATGAAATTGAACCAGAACACGTAAAAGGAAATGCATTGTTTAATAGAGCATTAAACCATTTCATGGCAATTAACACTTATGCAGATCATTATACAAAAGATAATACAACAAATGGATTACCTTATGTAACAGCTGCTGATATTAATCAATCATTTACTCAACAAAGTGTACAAGATTTTTATGCTAAAATTTTAGAAGATTTAGATGAAGCATTAGAGCTATTACCTGAACAAAGTGATTGGAGAACAGGAAGTAAGTTAGCTGTTCATGCTTTAAAAGCAAGGATTTACATGTACATGGGTGACTACGAAAAGGCTGCTTTATCGGGCATAGAGGCATTAACAATAGATGATAGTTTAGATGATGCAAAAACTTGGCCCGGTCAAACCTATTATTGGCAAGAGTGGGCGTCACCAGCAACAATATTTTATAAAAAAGTATTTGCATTATCAGGTTTTAGAGGAAGAATGACTGATGATTTAGTTTCATTACTTAAAGATGATGATTATCGTAAAAACTGGACAATTGAATTACCAACAGGGGGAGTTGGTTTTGGTTGGGGAACGAAACCGTCCAATGCAGGTTTATCTCGCGGTGGCTTATATTTGGATGCAATTGAGTCTCTTACCAAACAATCAGCACCTGATTTGGATAAAGCAAAGGAATTAATGTCTGTATTTTTAACACATCGATATAGTAATCCGCAAGATATATCAAGTATTTCAAACGAAGAATTGTATCAATTGACACTTGATCAAAGACGTATTGAATTTTGCTCGGTAGGTACTCGTTTATATGATATTAAACGACTCAATAATATTGAGAATGCTAATATTGATGTAATTCACAATTACGATGGTGAGACTTACAGTCTAAAAGCAGATTCTGAAGGTTGGCATATTCCATTGCCAGCAAATGTTTCCTTTTAAATAACTCGACCTGCCTTTGGGCAGGTCATTAAGACTTTGTCATGTTAAAAAATATTTTAATTGCAGTGCTATCTGTAGCACTAATGGGGATGGTGTATCTTTATATTAAAGGTGCTCAAGTAGAAAACAAAGAAATCTCTTTTTTTGAAGGTTCCTTTCAGGAAGCATTGGACAATGCTCAAACTCTAAATAAACCATTATTTGTAGATTTTTATACCAGTTGGTGTGGCCCCTGTAAAAAGATGGTGGCAACTACCTTTAAAGATGATTCTGTTGCAGATTATTACAATGAGAATTTTGTGAATTACAAAATGATGATGGATAATAATCCTGAAATTTGTAAAAAGTATGGTATCAATAAATTTCCAACCTATATATATTTCAATAATGGAGTTCCCCAATATAAAAAAATCGGATTTTATCCCGAAGATGAATTCTTAGAAATGGGACGAAATGTTATTAGTGGAGCAGATAACTATAGTGCTGTATTAGCTTATGAAGCAGGCGATTCAAGTATTAATGCAATGATTGAAGCATATAAACAACTGACGATACATCAGGATAGCCGCAGACCAGGAGAAATCTTACACAAACTTTTTGACAAGAAAATCGCAAGTACAGCCTTTTTTGATATCATTAAAGCACAAAATGTGCAGCTGGGTGGAGGAATGTACAATTATATCCTTGAAAACAGAGATCTGTTTTACGAATCAGTAGGTAGTGAAGTGGATAGTTTATTGTTGCAGACCGGTTATAACCAAATTGCTAAGGCGTACATGGATATTCTTTTTAAAGCATCGTATTTACAAGGAAATCCAAGTAAGAAACACTCAACAGCATCTAATTTCGCCAAGGTTATAGAATTGAATAACCTGTTGTTTAATAAGAGGTATCGCGCATGGTTAGCCATGTTGCCTTCTGTAGTCAATAATAATGAATCTTCTTACATAGAAGCTATTGCTCTAAGAACTTTAGTTGCTACCCCGGTTTTTAAGAACGGTACTTTAAAGAAAACAGATTACGAAATGCTACTTTCAACAGCTGAGCAAGGATTAAGTAAAACAAAAAATGCTTATTTATACCTTGTTAAAGCAGGCTGTCAAAAAGCTTTAGGTATAGGTGATTTCCAGAAAACATTAGAAGAAATGTTAAAACAAAGAGATTGGGAAGCTGTGAGGTATAATCAAAATGTAATTATCTATTAATTGGTATGAGAACTACTATTATAGTATGGATACTTGTATTTTCAAGTAGCTTATTAGCTCAGGAATTACCTGTTGATACAAAACTTCGCACAGGGGTTTTGGATAATGGTATGAGCTATTATATCTTTCCTAATAAGAAGCCTGAAAAGAAAGCCGATATGTTTATTGTAAGTAAGGTAGGTTCTATGCAGGAGCAAGATCACCAGCATGGACTGGCACATTTTGCCGAGCATATGGCTTTTAACGGTACAAAAAACTTTCCTGGTAAAGCACTAACAAATTTTACCGATCGACATGGTCTGGGATTTGGTAGTGGAAAGTTAAATGCATACACCACGTATTATAAGACCGTTTATAATATTTATGAAGTGCCAACAGATAAGCCAGAAGTGCTTGATAGTTGCTTGTTGATATTACATGATTGGTCGAGTTATGTGCTATTTGAGCAGGAGGAATTAGATAAAGAACGAGGGGTAATTGCTGAAGAGTACAGAACACGGATGGAAATGTATGCCCGAGCTAACCTTGAAATGGTTAAGGCTGTTTTTCCAGGCACTCGCTACGAAAGGCGCACTGTTATAGGTGATTTGGATGTAATTCTGAATCATCAGAGAGATGATATTGTGAGTCTTTATAACGAATGGTATAGGCCCGACTTGCAGGCAATAGTTGTTGTCGGGGATTTTGATGTAGAAGAAATTGAAGCAAAAATAAAAGCACAATTTGGTCGTATTCCAAAACGTAAAGGTCCAGAGCGTGTTGTTTATCCTATCCCTGATAATAAGGAGCCATTGGTTTATATTGCAGGTAGTCAGAATGCCAAGAATGTTGAAATAACCTATTCGTACAAAAGGCTTAATGATACGAATGCAAATTCACTAAGGTCGTATAGAAAGCAATTAACTTTAGGGCTCTTGACACAGGTATTACGTGAACGTTTTTCGAATGTGAAAAAGGAAAATAGTGATGTTGTAACAAATTTACAGCTATATACAGAGCAAGCTTTTAAGCCTGTTAAGTTGTATCGGTTTGCTGTGTCTACAAACGATGCTAAAATAAAAGAAGGAGCAACCTTGTTAGCTAAAGAAATTGCGAGGTTAAAGCAATATGGTGTTTCTATGGATGAACTGAGCTATGCAAAGGATGTGAGTATTAGCTATTGCAAAAACCTTAAAAGTACCGCAGGACAGAATATTTCGCGGGTATATGCCAATATGTTGGTTGCACATTATGTGGATCAACGTCCTTTTATGGATGAAAATTATAAGATTGATTTAGATATTGAATTAATAAATCAAATTACCCTGAATGAGGTAAATTATCTGGCGAATGAATTATTCTGTGATGGTAATGAGATTATCACTGTGATGGGGCCTGATGTAGAGTATCCTTCAGAAGAAGATATATTAAAAATATTTAACGATAAGTATCAGTTAAAAGCTTACGATTTTAAATATCAAAAGAAAGACCTTCTGGGTAAACTCCCGACACCAAGTACAATTATGAAAGAAAAAGAAATTGATTTTGGCGTCACTCAACTTACCCTTAGCAATGGTGTAAATGTATATCTGAAGAAAAACGATTACGACAAAAATATAATTACTATTTCTGCCATTAGTCCTGGTGGGCTTAATAGGGTAGCAACAGAAGATTTGTTAAGTGCAAAGTTTGTGAATGTTGCAGCTAGTAGTGGGGGCATTGGTAATTTAAACCGAGATGAAGTACGGCAGTATAATTCATTAAATAATATACAGGTAGGTTTTGGCCTTGGAGAGTTTGAAGAAACCTTAAGTGCAAGGTGTACTGGAGATAATTTTAATTTAACTCTAAAAAGCTTGTACGCTGTATTAACCTCAGCTAATGGCAATGAGCAGAATTTTAAAAATCAGCTAAATACAACAAGAGAAACGTATAAGCACCAATCAACCAATTCTGTATTAGGTGATTCAATTAGTGCCATTTTTAATAATCATCCGCGCAATGTCAATTTAAATTACGATGCGTTTGAAGCAGTTTCATTTGAAAGAGCTTTTAATGTTTATCTGGAGCGCTTTAGAAATATTGGTGAGCTTGATATAATAATTGTTGGTGATTTTGAAATTACTCAGTTAAAAGAATCAATCTGTCAATACCTGGCTTTAATCCCTACGTATAAAGAAGATAAAAAAACAGTAGACTATCAATTAGAAATGCCTGCTCCAGTTAAGAAAGACTTTATAATTGATATGGAGGTGCCAAAAACTACTTTTTGGGGAGCGTTTGTAAAACAAGGTCAATTCAATTATAAGAAAGGGGTTTACTATAATGTTTTTAAAGATATTTTTTCTGAACGCTGTCGTAAAATTTTACGTGAAGAGATGGGGGGAACCTATGGTGTTGATGTAAGGGGTGAAAGAAGTGAAAGGATAGATCCTTATGAGAGATATGATATCGTGGTTCAATATGATACAGATCCCGAGCGTAAGGAGGAAATGAAAAAAGCCACATATGCTATATTTAATCAATTAATATCAGAAGGGCCAATAGAAAAAGAGATTCGTCATGTTATTGATAAAATGGATAATCATGTTCAGAGTTTGAAAGGTAAGCCATATTATGACCAAATGTATATAAAGCAGGTGATTCTTAATAAACAGAAGGGTTTGCTCAATGATAATTTCTTAAAGATATATCATGATTTAAGCATTAAGAAGTGTCAAAAAGTTTGGCAAAACATGTTTACTAATATGAATGTATATGAGGTTGTGATGAGTGGCGAATAATGTAAAAAGTTAGTAAAGTGAACTTAAATCCTCTTGCTGGCGCAGTATTGTTTCATTAGTGGAGGTTAATAATCTCAAAGTCTCACTCTTAGGAGTGGGGCTTTTCTTAAATGAAGATGCATTCAATACAATATTGGGCAAAGAGAGTATGAAGCTTCTAAATTTCTACAGCTTCATAGCGGTTATACTTTCGCTTGTATTCGGTGGGAGAAAGCCCTGTATGCTTTTTAAAAATATCGCGAAACGCCTTAGGATCATTATAACCTACTTCAAACATAACTTCGTAAACACCTTTTTTATGTGATTCAAATGTTTTTTTTGCCACCTCAACCCGTACTCTTTGAATATATTCCGAAGGCGTGTTTAATGTTGATTTTTTAAATCGGCGGATAAAATTCCGGGTACTCATTGCCAATATATCAGCCAGATTATCAATCAGTATTTTCTCTTTGTAGTTCTTTTCAATATAAACCTGGGCTTTTTTAATGGCTTGATCATCATGATCTTTTTGACCATTAAACATAGTGAACTGATGTTGGTTGTTGCGATCAAATTCAATTTCAAACATTTTCGAGCACCAGATAGCGGCCTCCCGGCCGTTGTATTTTTCAATCAGGTATAAAATAAGATTAAGGGTAGAAAAAGCACCGCCACTGGTATAAATACCATTCTCATCCGTTATAATCAGTTCGGACACCAGGTTTACCATTGGGTATTTTTTTTCGAACAGTTCAGCATAAGCCCAATGAGTCGATGCCGAACGATTATTTAGTAAGCCTGTTTCTGCCAGTAAGAATGCTCCAACGCATAAACTTGCAATTTCGCAATTGTTGTTAAGTCTTTGCTTCTTAATCCAGGGGATAAAACCTTTGTTCAGATCAATTGCCTTTTGCTGGTTGGCTGAGAACGCTGTAATAATAATTAAATCTGTAGATTCAACTTCATCAATTGTTTTAGTTGGTTTAAAAGTAATAAGCCCGTTATACTTCTCGGATTTACAGCTTAAGCCTACCAATTCTATTTTATAATGATCCTCACTATTGTTCTGTTTCCGGCGTAGATAAGTGTTTACCTCAGTAAAAATCTCAATAGCTGGTATTATACTACTGACAATAACTTCGCCCTCCGGTACAATTATACTTACTCTCTTCATGTGGCATCTATATTTACCCTTGTCAAAAATAAATAAAAATGTCGCATACGCCACCTGTTGATGTCAATATGACATTCTATTGAAAATACTTGTCGTCTATATTTTTGCATAAGAGTATAATCCCAGATATGTCATTAGGGTATTGTGATGAAGGTTCGAACAACAATAAAATCAAGTATTTGAACGAGGAATCATAGTCTAAGCTATGCTGACGAGTACAAATGCAATGAAATGATTGATTTTGAAGTTGTTTGAATTTGTAATAAATAATCTAATAACATTTCTGGGATAATTATAAAACTTAAAATCGAGATAAAATGAGTACACTGGAAACTGCTAAACAGGTAATTAAGGAACACAATTTAATGCACATTGCAAGTATTGATGAAAATGGTTATCCATGCGTTCGGGGAGTTGATTATGCATCGGATGATGATATGAACCTCTATTTTATTACTCACCAAATGACCAGAAAGGTGGAGCAAATTCGCAATAATCAGCATATCGCTTTTGCCATTGATCATGATTGCTTAAGTTTTGAAGAGCTACAGAAACTAAAGTATATAAAAGGTAGCGGTGTAGCTAAAGAAATAACCAACCCTGAAGAAATGCAAAGAGCTTTTGGTTTGATTATGCAAAAGTTTCCATACCTGGAGAATCTCCCTGGCGATCCAGGCGATTTTACTGCCTTCAGAGTTGAGTTAAAAGAGGTTTTGGTTACTGACAATACTATTTCCTTTGGGCATACCGAGATGATGGAAAAATAGTTTAAAAGTATTCCATATTCACACTGGCGCTCACGCTGGCACTGATTTGCAATCAGTGCCTTTGATAAGTACTAATTGCAAATTCGTACCAGCGCAGTATTGTTTCATCAGGAAAGTTTAATAATCTTAAGATCTCATTCTTTTGAATGGGATCTTTTTAGTTTTCGCCCAAGCTGCTTGGGCAGTACTACCCAAACTGTTTGGACTATACTACCCAGGTTGCTTGGGCTTACCTGCCCAAAGTGTTTGGTCTTATAAGTCCAGGGTGTATGGACTTACCTGCCCAATTTGTTTGGGCATAAAAAAAGCCTGACCGAAAGTCAGGCTCTTAGGTGTCAAAGTCGTTACGCAGGGACTAAATCGTTAAGTAATCTTCCTTTTTTAAGCGTTTTACCCTTATGGAGAATGGCTCTTACTTCAACCTGAAAGGTTCCGGTTGTTAAAGAGTCAGGAACAAAGAACATCAATTCAGAGGGTTTATTTTTTACCACATTAGTAACTTTTGTTTCCGAGTTGTCGGCTGCAATAAAGAAAATACCTTGTTGTGCGTCTTCTTCATCAAACTTTAAGTAAGAACCTTTAATCGAAATAATCTGCCCTGGTGAGAAAGACTCGTTGACCACATTGTTTTTAAGATCAGTGAATCGTTGAATGACCGGTTGAGGTGAAGTGATTTTTACCTTTTTAAGCTCAATGTCAGGCACAATGTTTGTTAATCGGTCACCTGCATTTAAGTTTAATTTGACAGAATGACGTGCCGGATCAAAGCCATCTTCTTCATTAATAAATACACCACTGATACTTGGGTAAATTTTGAAGAGTTCTGTAATAACATTATTACCCTCTTTAATCGCCTCAACAATGGCATATTCATACTCTTCAATCGTAGAAAGCGCCTCTGCTTTAGTAACAGTAGAACCTTTGCCAATGGCACGTTCAACAATCTGTTCAATGTTAATGGTGTCGTTGTCGGTGGTGATTGCCATGCAATCGTTAGGATCATCAGTCAGATGATTAGGGGTTAATCCATAGCGTAGAGCCATAATAATAAAATTTAAAATACTATATTGCAAAGTTCCGCTGGCCGTATCTTCCAAAGCTGTGACGCCAATCATGCAAGGTTGATCACCCGCCGGCGGTTTACTTTTCAATATTTATTCCAAATCTACTAGTTTGTTTTAATTAAACCTCTGATTGTAGTGTTAATTATTTCTTTTCTTTGTTAAGTAGTGTTGTTTGATTTTAATTACCCTAATGTTTGATATAATGAGGTATGTGAAGTTTAATGTTTGCCGTTGATATACAGTAGACGTCATAAGTTTTATCGTTGAGTGATACTTATTAATTGATCAATACGATTGCATTGTGAAATGATAGTTCATTGTTTGATAGGTTAGTTTCCTCACGCTGGCGCTGATTTGCAATCAGTGCCTTTGATAAGTATGAATTGCAAATTCGCACTAGCAAAATGTTGTTTCATTAGGGAAGTTTAATAACCTTAAGATCTCATTCTTTTGGATGGGATCTTTTTAGTTTTCACTCAAGCACCTTGGGCTTATCAGTTCAAGGTATATGGACTTACCTACCCAATTTGTCAGGGCATAAAAAAGCCTGACCGCAGCCAGGCTTTTAGGTGTCAATGCCCTTACTGCTCTATCGAATTCTATTTAGCAAGCTTTAATATTTCCGTTCCAGCTAGCAGAAAAGAGCCAACACCATATAATTCAGTCATATCTTTGGTAGTACTAACCGGACTTTCTCCAATTGGCTGAACCCAACCTAACTTACCGTTAGGATAAACAGCATCAGTTAATGCTTCCCATCCCTTTAATACTATCGGTAAATATGTTTCACGATCAAGATATCCATTATTAATTCCCCAAGCTAACCCATAAACAAAGAAACCTGAACAGCTCGTTTCCGGATTAGGATATGCCTTATGGTCTAACATACTGGCATGCCAGTAGCCATCGTCATCTTGCAAACCTGCAATTCGTTTGGCCATATCAACATACATTTTTTCGAACCACATTTTTTCACAATAACGTTCAGGAAGCTCTTCAAGGATAATAGGTAAACCACCAAAAACCCAGCCATTACCACGACCCCAAAATACAGGCTGGCCATTAGGTTCTTTGTTTCCGAAATAGTTGCTGTCCCTGTAATATAAGTGCTCTTTGTGATCATAAAGGTAGTCAGTTGTCGCTTTATACTCCTTAAACATGAAATGCAGATATTTCACTTCACCTGTTATCTGATACATCTTCGCAAAAGAGGTAGGAGCCATAAAAAGGGCATCACACCATGACCATCGCTGTGCCGGTGACTCCAACCGATGCTTTGAAAAATCAAGTGTTACATGACTAGGTTCAGCAATGATCAATTCTAACCGGGCTTTCAGATCCTCAATCAGTAAAGAATTTTTTTCAATCCTGTACATTTCACAATACATCATACCAACAGCTATATCATCAGCATGGTAAAATTCATGTTTTCTGCGTTTGATTAACGACCATTTAGCCTCATCACCTCTTTGTTTTAACCAGTCAAAATATTTATCAGAAGGAGCAATTTTTGCATATTCCATCATCCCGGTATACAAAGCTCCATTAACCCAATCTGACACGTAATGAGAAGGCTTTTGAGCACATTGCCAATCAGCAACCTTTGTCATTATCGTCAAAACATCATTTTTTTCAGGTAATTTTTTTGCTTGCATTGATACAAATAAAGCGACCAGGACCATTAAAATTAAATACTTTTTCATTCTGCCTGTTTATTCTGTTGCATTAATAAAATCCTCTCTTGTAGCAATTTTCCATGTCTTACCACTGTCATCACTAAAAGCTAATACACGACGAAAATCCCATGTCTTATAATCAGCTCCGCTATTAGGTGTCCAGCTCACGTATATTCGATTGTTACGGTCCTTATTTAAATGATGATAATATACGCGATATGAATTTTTTGAGTTTTGATCAACAAATAACTGACCATTATCATTTTCATAGCCATCCTCACAATCACCATTCTGATAATACAATTTGTAAGGACTGGAAGCCCTGAAAAAGGTATGTTTCTTATTGTTGGCATCGATTAAAATGCAGGTGTATGTCCGACCATGACCAATCATCTCAGCTTCGGTCCAGGAAGAAATGTCCATTGGTTTTTTTGAACGTGTATCTTTAAAGCCGGTGTCGGCATGGGCTCCTCCCTGTACATATAAATAACCATCTTTATCTATTCCTATGACTGGCTGACTATGACCATCAGCAAACTTTGGCATATTCTCAAAAAGAAAAATACGCTCTGTTTCTATTTTATTGGTCTTTCTGTTGAAAGCCTTGATATAAGTCACGTTGTTGCCATCAGGATCTTTTTTAGGGTCTGAGTCATGTCTTAAATAGGGAATATATGACATATGCCCTTTGGTAACAGCTACCGATTCACCACCGGAATGTTTCTGAAGACCGGGAATACGATCATCTAAGAATACTGGTTCCTGAACAACAAGCTTTTTGTTTTTATAATACATATTTAACAAGTAAGCTTTATGATATGATTTTTGTGCCCAGGCATATGGAGTCTTATAAGGGAATCCCGGCTGATGAATGACGTAGCACAATAAAGGCGCATATTTTACACTGCCGTTAAAACTGTTTCTTACCTCCATTGAAGCCATCACAGCATTTTCAGGAAAAACACGTTTTATTTCAAACTCACCATCAAAATTTTTACTTGCAACATCATATGCAGTAACTAACACATATTGAATTTCAGTTTTCCCACTCTTTTTTAAATATATTCCAATAACTGCAAATAAATTATTACGATCATCAATCATCATCTGGCATGACCTGGATGCATTGAACCCCTGATATTCATTATCATGACCATTCATGTATAACTGATTACCAAACTCTTTTTCTAACTCATCCAAATAAGAGTAATGGACCCATTTCTTATTACGGATCGTAGTAATCTGGTATACTCCATTTTTTCTATTATGTCCTACTTTTGCATTATTTATAATGTAAGGCCTGTTTTTGGTGTCAAAATCCATGGCTAATGGAGCCTCATAGTCTAAAGTATATATAAATTGACTTGCATCGCCCATTGTATCATGATAATAAACAGCCTTCTTCTGGGCATATAAACCAAAGGCTAAAGCCAAAAACAACCCACTAATTAGAATCTTTTTCTTCATTCTTATTTGTATCTACGTAGTTTAATAATTCAATTGATGGCAACTCCGGGAATGGATTGTGTGGCTCCGTCTGGTACCAATAAGCTACACTAGACATATCATCTTCTAACGGCAGATAATTTCCCTTATCGTCCCATCCTAAACATTGAACATTGATTTTAAAGTCATTCTTAAACCGGATCGGATCAAAAATATGCCAACGGTATTGCCCAAAACAACCTTTATAGCCATAGTGATTCTCAGCAACAGAGAAACCACAATACTGGGTATTAAAAGGCACATATTCCCAATTAGCCCATCCTTTGTCCTGGTATTTTTTATACGCATAAGATGCTAAGAAATAATCTTCTTCACCAGTACCGTGATAAGTTGGATGATCAGTATCTCCATCAATGTACATTTTAACTTCTCCTTCACCCCACCAGCTATTGCTGCGGGTACCACGAGACAGGAATGTACCTACATACTGACCTTTCCCTTTTACATCGTCTAAGATGGTATATTCCTTTTTAAAAGGCACTTTCTTTACACGACGAAACTGTGCATGAAAATAAGCCGCATTGTCAGGAACATTAGCCAATGTATAATCAACCTGGTAATATAAAGTAGCTGTTGACTCAGTTAAATTGGTCAATGTGATCTTAAACTTCTTCTTAAAAGGCATCTGCCAGAAACTGTTAAAACCATTCAATGGATTAACGACAATAGCAGATGAATTAACCTCTGTCTGATTGTTACTTCCCCATGCATTACAGAAGAAATCACCAACTGGCACCTCCACCGATGGTTCTTTCTCATCATCCCAATAGATGCGTATAATACGTAAACGATCATTACCATCACGCCCTGGGGTCATCCAGATATGGTTAATAATACCTGGTCCTGCTGCCTCTGCAATCACTTTTTCTTCATTAGGTTCAATAAATAAATATGGGTTTGCTTTCCATCCGTGCTTGGTGGCTGCTCTTTTTGCATTTCCTTCACTGGCTAAAATCTTATCACCACCACCTTTTTCACCAGTAATATTTTCAGCGCTGATTGATCTGCTTTGTGCATCATTGGTTAAATAAAGGTTATTTAAACCTGGAACTTCATATGCTGGCGACTGCTCTTTGCAGCTCCATACAACAATTGTTAATAGCGTTATATAAAATATACTTTTCATCTTTCTTATAATTACTTACTGAATTTTTAATACAAAAGCATTCTTATCGATATTCCATGTCATATCCGAC
>NZ_CEXQWX010000147.1:0-14809 GCF_982718395.1 Carboxylicivirga sp. | reverse complement strand
AAGAATACCTGCTACAACTATATTAGCGGAAAAGTACATCAACCAAGTAGTGGTATGGCCAGACCAATCGGAACACATATGGCCAGTGGATTTTCTTTAAACAATGGCAAGGAAGTATATTTTGACTACAACAACGGTGTTCAAGACTTGCAAACAACAAGTCACTTCCCTGATATGCCAGAGCAAATAATTAAAGCATCCCCATTATCCTTATGGAATTTAGCTTTAGAGGTTCATACCGGACGAATCTTTCAGGATATGATTGGTGCATTTTACATACTGATTGTGCCATTAGTTGGCCTCAGTACCATTGCATTATTAATTTCAGGACTCTGGATCTATCTAAGTAAATACAAAAAATGATCAGCAAGAATAAAGTTTCTCCTTAATTCTGCTAGCAGAATTTTACAGTCCCTTAGATAATGTAGATTTGTGTAGAAAATGGTCTCGCCTATTTGGTAGAATAAAAGTCTGCGGGAAAAGAAAAAACTTGCAAATCTTAGGCGTCAAGTAAAGATAAATTCAGAGTATTTTCTGTTTAAAACCTACCGGTACTTGCCCTCAAATGACATTACAAATACATCACTAGTACTGTACGTTATTTTTTTATAACCTTCCATTACTTTTTGCGTATTGCCACAAAAAGGTTTGTGTTGAAATGTGGGGAAAGCAATTTTTGAAGAGCATTAGAGCTGCTGTATTCGTCAGGTCAGAGAATTATGAAATTCCGAATCTGGTCCTGATACATATGCTTCATGTGACATTTAGCCTGATTATTACTTCTGCAATCTTTAATCCGTATTTTGGAGTTCCACTAACTGTTATTTACCTCAATTTTATTGCAGCCATTGTAATCGGGTTTATTTACTGGTTGGTTCGAGCAAAAGCAAAGTATAAATTAGGTCGCAGAATCTATCTTAGCTTTGTTTTGATAATTATTAATTTCCTATGGCTTGAAACTGAAGGAAGTTCGGGACCTGCGCTATTTTATGTAGTTGCTTTAATTCCAATCGTTACATTTATTGTAGATAACAGATACTTAAAACTTGCCTATGCCATCATTGGTATAAATGTTCCTGCATTACTTCTGATTGAAGCATATCAACCTCAATGGATAACCCAATATCCATCAGATTTACATCGTGTTCTGGATATTATGTCAGTATGCTTCGTGTTTATTGTCTTTGAAGTTCCACTAATAATTTATATTAAAAATGTTGTCATATCGCAAAGAAACAATGCACTTCATTCAGAAAAGGTAAAAACATCCTATATAACTAATTTAAGTCATGAGATAAGGACGCCAATGAATGCAATCTTAGGTTTCTCTGAACTACTTAATCAAAAGGATCTGCAGGAAGATGAACGCAGTAAATTTATCAACATTATAAATGATAACGGACAAACCTTACTAAGCCTTCTGAATAACATCATCAATATTTCAAAAATTGAAGAAGAACAGGCTAAAGTATCGTTAACAGCGTTTTCACCATATAACTTACTTAAACAAGTTCACGCAGCCTTATCCTTTAAGGCAAATAGTGAAGTGGATTTTCGCATTGTGGTCGATGAAGATCAAGACTTAAGCATGGAATCAGATACAATGTTTCTCTACCAGATTCTTAGCAACCTCACTTTTAACGCCCTTAAGTTTACAAACAAAGGTTATGTTCATATTGGTTACTGTACCGAAGACGAATATATTACATTCTTTATCAAAGACACAGGCATCGGGATATGTCAATCTAAACATGACAAATTATTTAATCAATACGAACAAATAAAAGAAAACAACCAATTGATCAACATTAATGGAACCGGGCTTGGATTAACCATTTGCAAAAGCTTGTCTGTATTATTAAAAGGTGAGCTTTTCTTTGATTCAGAAAAAAATATTGGCACAACATTTTATTTAAAACTACCAATTATGCATACAAAGGAGCTGATTCAACAACCAAAAAAGCAACCAGAATATACATTTAACAATCCCGCTTATTCTTTAACAAATAATAACATCAAATAAGTCACCTCATATCCCCCTTAAAGTGTCTTTACGATGTAAAACAACTCAACAACAAATGAAAAGTATTTTTAAGTTCCTACGGTATTACCGTTCTTATTTCTTCAATTCAATATTTATTGTCGCATTCGGTCTTTGCACACATTCTCCTGCACAAGGTAAGGTGGATAAGAAAGAAGGTATCAAACCAGGAAAACGTAAGGCCGTATTGATCCTATCTGATGGAAGTAAAATTGAATTGAATGCTACAGATTCGCTAAACTATACCAGGCAAAGCGTAGAATCTCTTTCTCAAAAATCAAATAGTAAAGGTGAGAAACCTTCACCCAATGACAAGACACAATCAATTAGCCCTCAAAAGGCTGATGAACAATCTAATAAAAAAAGAAATTACAAGATCGTAGAAGATGAGAAAAAGAATAGTTAACTATTCTTTTTCCTGCGTTTCTCCAATAACTGTAGCCACAGTAGCGTCACCAGTAACATTTACAACTGTTCGTACCATGTCCAGAATACGATCGACCGGTAGAATAATTCCAATCCACGCGGGGTTTAAACCAACTGAACTAAGTACAATCATTAACATTACCAGTCCGGCGCTTGGTATGGCAGCTGAACCAATGCTGGCTAGTGTGGCTGTCAAGATGATAGTGATCTGTTGAGCGAAGCTAAGGTCAATCATATGCATCTGAGCTAAAAAAACAACTGCAACTGCTTGATATAAACTGGTACCATCCATATTAACTGTTGCTCCAATTGGCAAAACAAAACTTGAGACCTTAGGGTCCACCTTTAAATTATCTTCAACACACTCCAATGTTACTGGCAAGGTAGCAGCGCTCGAACTGGTTGAAAATGCAAGCATCTGAGCAGGACTGATCCCTTTCAGAAATCCGCGATATGTCAAGCGCTTCACAAAGAATTTCATAACTGTTGGATAGATCACGAAAGCCATCAATAATAAACCACTTAAAACAGCCAAAGAATACCAACTAAGGCCTTTAAATAACTCAAATATTTTTGCAGGACTATCGCCCGCCATCTCAGAAACAATACCCGCCATTAATGCAAATACAAAGAATGGTGCTCCTTTCATAATCATGTCCACCATTTTCAGGAAAACATCACTCAGTCCATTGACAACATCAATAACAGGCCGAGCTTTCTCTTGAGGGATAAACAGTAATGCAATCCCAAAAAACAAAGCGAAAAAAATGATTTTAAGCATACTTCCATTATCGGACATAGCCATAAACACATTGCTCGGTATCATATCTTCAATAAACGAAAGTGGTCCGCTTTCTGCTTGTTTCTTAGCTTGCTTCATACGCGTTTGTACAGCTTCGTCCTCATCAAAACCTCTGCGTTTAGCTACTTCTGATATGATAGCCTTATTCGCCGGATCATCCAGCAGTTTTTTTGAATCATGTATTTCCTGACCTTCTTGCTGCGCCCATAATTCATACGCAATTCTGTTTTCCTTTCTGACACTGTCGTCCATCCACTCTCCTGGCTTGGCAAAATTAACTATTAGTAAACCTATAGAAACAGCAATAACAGTAGTAAAGAGGTAAAGCAGAAGCGTTCGTAAACCCATTTTCCCTAGTTGTTTAGGGTCACCTAAACCTATGATACCTCCAATAATGCAAAATAACACCAATGGAATTGCTATTAGCTTAAGGAGGTTAATAAATATACGTCCCCAAGGAGCCAACCAGTTAATAGTAAATTCACTCCATCCAAAAAAGCCAGATAGAACCGCCCAGATAACACCTAAAAATAGTCCAATAATAATTTTCCAATGAAGTGCTAATTTTCTCATTCGATGTATGTCGTTTTAAGTAAAGTCGCTAATTTACCAAAAAATGAAAGAATCCATAACCTTGTTTTCTCCTTCCATATAAAAACAAAAGGTTGCTCCGTTAAAGAAACAACCTTTCGACAAAATTCGCTTCAGAATTATTAGTTGTACACCTGAATATGACTTAGTAGCTTGATGTCATCAATGGATGAGTAATCATATTGATATAAACCATCGGTACCAATCATCAGTAAAATATCTCCAAGTGGAATAACATCAAATGCATTAATGTCTGAATAATGAGCCAACTGATGTTCATCAATCATCATAGGATCTTCTGCATCATATATCTTCAAGCCATCATTTCCATCACAAATAAAGAGTATGTCATCGTCAATACCCAAACCATACGGCTCCTTCATATTGTAAGATTTAACCATTTCGGGATACTCAATGGTCGAAATATCTATCACATTTAATTGGCTTTCGATAGCTCCACATAAATTACCTCCTCTAAGAGTGACATAAGCGTAATCATCTTCAACAACAACCGGATCACAAGCTGTAGCATGCCTGAATTCTGAAATATATTCCGGATTGGCAGGATTTTGCAGACTATATACAAACATGCCACTTTGGGCACCTATAAATAAAAGATCATTGTAGGGAAATAAAGTTTCTATTTGCCAGCTAATAGGTATTTGTTTCGTAAAATTGGGATCGGCGTTATTCTCAATATTAAACAAATGCAAGGAAGCTTTATCGATAATATATAGATAATCTTCATGCAATGTAAAACGTGCCATTGAACCGCCTGTTCCCGTTCCTGTCGAATTTACTTTTGCTGACGATAAAGCATCCATTGCAAAAAAAGTAGTCTCCCACATTGGAAATCGATGATAATACACTTCATCTCCGGTAACATCTACCGTTTCTTTAGTGACTTTATAACCTGTAATAACTCCTTTTTGCTCATCAATCTCACTAATGGTTCCGATACCTATTTCGGGAATAATGTATGGAAATACATCTTCATCACGATCGACCTCTTTTATGTTATCCATATCACTTAAATCAATGGTTAACAAGTCAACGTAACTATCGGCGTATAGCATATTACCTTTTATAGCTATATCTATATTTCCGGGAATATCTATAAAAGCCACACGCTGAGGATCACTCGGATCAGAATTGTTAATCACATGAATGCCCTTTTGGTATTCGTTTATAAATATAAATTGATCCTTAAAGTATATTTTCCCTGGCTGTTGAATGGTTTGTGCACTCTTCATCTGAAATGATGAACGCAGTGCATCATAACTCATGTATTCAGGTGTATAAACAGTATACGTTTCTTCAATTTTATCACTGCACGAATAGAAATTCAATGCAAGAACTAATAGCAGAAATAAACCAGTTATTCTTTTCATGATTTCAGGTATATTAAATGGTTAAAACAAAATACTTAATTGTAAACAGCGCGATTACAAACATTAAGATGGTCAAACGATTAAAAGGTTGCGTCATTTTTTTGTCTGACACGCAACTCTTAACAGTTTTTTGAATCTTAGAAGTAAACCTGATTCATGAAAACAAATCTTACACTACTATTTTTATTGCTACCCTGGTTACTACAAGCTCAGGAAGAAAATACCGAAAAAAAACAGAGTGGTTATTTTAACTACACCTCCATTGGCTCGTTAATCGGTTCGAAAAACGATGATAAAACATACATCACATCTCTTTTAATGGAGCACAATTACCAGTTTAATAAAAATTGGGCAGTTGGCCTGGTTACAGGTGTTGAATGGCTGGATGTAACAGTTATGCCTTTGGGACCAAACATTAAAGGATTTCTGCCGGGAACAAACGGCTCTTCATTCTTTGCCGGATTATCAAGCGGATATGCCTTTGCTCTAGAAGGAATGGAGTTTTACGAATATGAGATTAAAGAAACCAAAGGCGGCTATTTCTTAAATACCGAACTGGGATATATTCTTCCCAGTAAAAAGGATTACAGTGTATTTATAGCAATGGGATATCGTTACCACGAGTTTGAATTCGTTCGAGCTGACTGGGCTTTAGAAGAAGTTGAGCGAAAAACTACCTATAACCGCTTTTCTATTAGAATTGGTGTTCAGCTTTTTTAGTGAAATCCATGTAAAAAAATAGTTCCTTGCAGTAACATTGTATATGATACTGCAAGGAACCATCAACTTACTCTTTAAATAGTTTTGGTTTAGAAATATTCGTCACCAATATGTTTTCTCTGTGCTTTTTGCTTTTTGCTATTGAATGAATAGCTTATTCCCAGCTCTATTATCTGTCCTTCGTAATCGTAAACATATCCACGTCGAAGTAGAATCTGTTCTCCTTCATATGCTGCCGTATAACCTCCAGCCTGATTTGTACCCAAAATATCCAGTACTTTAGCAGAGAATGTCCATCCATTTAACTTTTTCGGCTTGTAATTAAGAGCCGCATTCAATGCTTCAAATTGTAAACTTTCTCCTTGTGGTGTTACTGAGGCTGATTTTATAGAATAATCGACCGTCAATTTCAAGGGTGCTGTAATCATCCATGTTGCGTTGGTTTTTACATTCCAGTTCGTGCTTCGACTATCACGACTTTCACCCAACAATTCATCATCAGCTATCACCTTAAAATCATAAACAGCCCCACCAACGAACAATTTCACTTTATTAAACACATCTAAGTTCAAGCCCAGTTCAGTTCCCAAAGCAGTTTGGTTTCCTGCATTGGTATAACTTCGTAATAAAACGCCTCCGGGGTTACCCATATCGTAAGCAACTCTGTTAACCCTATAGATGGCATTATCAACCCCGCGGTAGAAACCCGTTAGAGTCATGTTGCTCTTTCCAAACTTTCGTGTATAGTTAAGTTCTGCATTTAAAGTATACTCTGGCTTCAATAAGGGATCTCCCATTTCGTAAATCTCCTGATGTCGTCGATATAAAAATGGAGCCATATCTTTAGCTGGCGGGCGGTTTATACGACGGCTGGCCGCCAATGAAATACTATTCAGATCATTCAGGTCATATTGAGCATGTAGTGTTGGAAACAGGTCAAACTTGCGTTGCCTAAAATCAGTTTGGTTAAAATCACGACCTTCTCCTACATCTTTAAAGTAGCCATATACATATTCAAAATACTCGGTGCTACTTACATTCATCAGCTGATCCATATACTCCATGCGTAAACCCAAAATATAATTAAGCTTGCCACTTGTTCCCTGAAAATCAATGTAGGCGGAATAAACATCACGTTTTAAGTCAATACTGTTATCGTAGCTTTCAATACTTGGATCGCCCCAGTAGCCATTACCGACAATGGTATCGTAAGCAAATTCTCCATCTAAACGAACCCATTGTGGTTGAACACCCATGTTTATTTTATTTCCATTATCAAACCGGTGTTGATAATCGAATATAAAACGGTAAGCATTTAATGGTGTTTCATCACTTTGAAAAGAGTGAAAAGTTGGCTCATCATCATAATAGTAACGTTCGCCATCATATGGAAATTCCTTGTTATCGATCGTTTGCTTCAGGTTTGATGTCTCATAAATAAAGGATGTACTCCATTGCGATTGATCGTTAATTTTCTCAATATAATCAACACTCAGGTTACTAAACCAACCATCACGGTGAATATCGTTAGGGTTGTATATTTCCTCATATGTACCATCAATAGGTTCACCATCTGGTGTATCAGCGAAGTAAGCCTCATAGGCATAGTTAGCCGTTCGGCCGCTCGTACGTTTTGAATACTGGTAGCTGGCAGCCAGCTCTGCATTATCACTAACTTGATAGTTGACACCAAAGTTTGCCATCATGTTTGTATACCATTTAGGGCGCGAACCTGTACCATTCAATACATAGTATTTCCCTGGGTAGCCACTTACCGAATTTTCAGGATGCTGGTAGATATATGGATGAATAATTCCAATACCTTTATTGTTGCGTGATTGCATTGTAAGCGCCCCGCTAAGCGATAATTTATCCTTATTGTACATTAAGCTCACACCAGCATTGTAGCGGTTGTTATCAAGTTTTTGATGACTGTATACATCATCTTTATTCGTCCATGGTGTTCCTCCTATCATACCACTGGCCACAACTGAAAGGCCATCAGTAGCCCCTTTTTGAGTCGTAATATTTACAATGCCTCCTTTTCCTTGTGCATCGTAGCGTGCTCCCGGAACGGTAATTATTTCCACATCCTTAATTTGTCCGGCTGGTAATTGGTTTAAAATTTCACCAGCACTTGTCTGTGTAGGTTTGCCATTTATATACACTAAAAAATCGCTTGTTCCCCTTACAGAAACAGTACCTTCTCCATCTACAGATACTGCCGGTAATTTATCTAAGATATCCACTGCAGTTCCTCCTTCAGCCGTTGCAAAATCAGCAGCACGATAGGTTTTTCTGTCAATCTTTGTACTGGCTGTATGGGCCATCGCTTTGACCTCTACCCCTTCAATATTTACAGCCGATACACTTAGTTTCACCTTTTTAAGGTCAACATTTCTTGTTTCATTACCAATATTAATGTCATTAATTTCATTGGGCTGGTAACCTAAAAATGAGACCGATATGCTGTAGCTGCCATGATCAACGTTATCTAACTTAAAAGCTCCGTCATCATCTGTGACTGTCCCTGTTACAATATTGCCATTTTCGAGTAAGGCAATGTTGGCAAATGGAATTTCTTCATTACTATCTGCGTCAACTACACGCCCTTTAATCGTTCCTGTTTGTGCAAATGATGTTACAGCTATCAACAAAGCCCCAACAACACTCATCATGTGTGTATAATTCATTATTTGATGTTGATTAATAATTCTGCAGCAAAAATATTGCAATATCAACTGACATCATGGTATCATTTGACGTAAACATGGTATATATTTTCTTCCCTAAAACTTTTTCCTGAACTCCAAAGGTGTCAGATTCGTTTTTGCCTTAAAAAACTTTACAAAATGAGAAGGATCAGTGTATTGCAATTCGAAGGCTATTTCAGATATGGTATTTGATGTATATCGCAATAATCGCTTACTTTCTAACACTAAACGCTCAGCAATAATAGAACTGGCTGGTCTTCCTAATTCTTTTGTGCACATAGCGCTTAACTGCCGGTTTGATACACCAATTTGATCGGCATAAAAGCCAATTTCTTTATGTATTTTGTAGTTTTTATCTATCAACGATTTAAAAATTGTAATGCTTTTGTTTTCGGTAGCAATGGTATTTGAATTACGCAGCAGATCACATACCTTGAAAATGATAATATTTAAATAGCTCTTCAAAACCATCTCATTAGGTACTGTCGATTCGTATTCACTCATCAACAATTCAAAATCAGAAAGGATGCTTTTGTATTCTTTAGATATTCGCATGTGAGTTGGAATGTTAGATAATAACTGAGCTATATTACTAAACTCATCCATAAACTCTTCTTTAAATATCATTACGAAGCCTTTAGGTATTTGTGTAAAGTCCCAGCAATGGACTTGTCCACCACGTAAGTAAAAAAGTGTCGGAGGATTCACTTCATAATCCTTTTCGTCAATGGTATGAATTCCGGCTCCCTCATGCAGTATAATAAATTCATGATAACCTGCATGTTTGTGAGGTTTTGTTGGTTTAATTACCTCTTTCATCCGGCTTATTTTAAATACCTGCTCTTTCTCTATTTTGTTTTTCTTACCAATCGCCTCCATAAAACCTTAAATATTCAATAACGTGATTATCTAATTTCAATTGTACAAAATTAAATGTGTTATCAGAAGGAGTTGTCTTATTTTGCTCAATTTGTAGCAAAGAATCATCACATCTTGATCCTTCTTATTAAAACATGACAAAAATCCCCATAAATAGGGAGTTGGATAATTAAAGATTTTTTTCATTTTTGCATCGTGATAATTAAGCATATAAAATACCAAAAGGTCTTTAATAGACTCGCATTACTGCTGGTAATGATGTTTGTGGTGCAAATAACCACAAATGCTTTATTTTATCATACACATACGATAAATGGTAAAGTTTATAGCCACGCACACCCTGGTTGTGATGGTCATTCGCACAATTCGGCCGACTTTACTTTTTATCAACAACTTCAAACGATTTTATCAGAAGAAAAACCAAAACTTCTATCTGAAATACTTCCATACTACGTGAATAACGAACATGTATTGTATCAACAACAATTCTATTCTTTATTCGCAGATAGTAACAGTGGCAGGGCTCCTCCTGTTGCATAACTTCCTCCAACACATAAGGCATTGTTCTATCTGTTCAATAACGGATGGTAACCTGTATTCCATTATTGGAAAAATTTAAACCCAAATATTACTCACAATCTACGCAAAAGATTAAATTTTATAGAAATGAAGTACGGTATTGCGAAAGCATTATTACTAGTTTGTTTATTAGTATCAACAACTTTAACTGCCCAAACACCACCTCCTGAGCCTGTATGTAATCTAAAAGGTGTAATAACTTCAGAAGGTCAACCTCTGCCTTTTGCCACGGTAACAATCAATAATACAACTCTTGGAGTCGCTTCTGACATGGAAGGCGAATTCGAGTTAGGCTTTATTCCAGAAGGCGAATTTATTGTAAAAGCTCAGGCAATGGGTTATAAACCTATTGAGAAAACCATCACTTTTAAAAATGGAAGCCCTGTCAACATGGATTTTGATCTGGAAGAAGATGTATTAGGACTGGACCAAGTGGTTGTTACAGCAGATAGAAATGAGAAAAAGAGAAAAGAAGCCTCAACCATTGTAAATACACTTACACCAAAACTGCTAGAAAACACTCAGTCAGTATCTATTGGTGAAGGTTTAAATTATGTACCCGGATTACGTTTGGAAAATAACTGTCAGAATTGCGGATTCACGCAAGTCAGAATGAATGGACTAGACGGTGCACACTCTCAGGTATTGATAAACAATAGAGCAGTCTTCAGTAACCTTGCAGGTGTTTACGGGTTGGAATTAATTCCATCGAGCATGATTGAAAGAATCGAAGTTGTTCGAGGTGGTGGTTCTTCTTTGTATGGTAGTAATGCCGTGGCCGGTACCATCAACCTAATTACAAAAGATCCAATGGTAAATTCATACGATATAACAACTCAGTATAACTCTGTTGGTGTTGGAACAGATGGTGAAGCTCAGGGCGACTATTCTGTTAATATGAATACAACCATAGTAAGTGACAATAAAAAGACCGGATTAGCTTTATATGGTTTTTATCGCGATAAAGACCCATATGATGCTAATGATGATGGATTCTCTGAAATATCTAAAATAGAAAACTTAACCTTAGGTGGTCGTTTATATCACCGTATTGACTACCGTAATAAGATTACATTAGATTTTCTGCGTGTAAATGAGGAGCGTCGTGGTGGTAATATGTTTGACTCTCCTAATCATCAGGCTGATATCTCAGAGGCAGTGGAGCATAAAATAACAACGGTAGCTGGTACCTACGAGCGCTTTATCGGTACCGGAAGCATGCTGTCTGTATATGGTTCTACTCAAACAGTTGATCGCGCATCTTACTACGGTGCCGAACAAAGCTTACAAGATTATGGTCAAACAGATGGTACAACTTACAACATTGGTACGCAGTTTAAATCTGACTTTGGAAAAAACAGCATTGTAACAGGTATTGAACTGGTACACGATGATATGTTGGATCAGAAATTAGGATATCCTGATTATGAAAATCCAATTTATGGTGATGATGGAACAACCATTGAAGATTTCGAGCATATACCAAACACGATCATTACCGACCAGAATAAAAATGTATACGGTGTATTTGCACAATACGATCGTCAAATGGGTCCTGTTAAAGCATCATTAGGTGCTCGATTCGACCGTTACGAGATTACCGACCTGGATCATAAAGATGGAAACAATGACGGTAATGTATTTAGCCCACGAGTAAGCTTATTGTGGGATGTAATTCCTTCATTACAATGGCGTGTAAGCTATTCGCAAGGTTACCGTGCTCCACAGGTATTTGATGAAGATTTACATATTGAAACATCGGGTTCACGTAAAGTAGTTCATGCCAATGCTCCTGACTTAAAGCAGGAAACAAGTCACTCATACATGACATCACTTGATTTTAATCGTCGATTTGGACTTTGGAACGTAGGTTTATTGGTTGAAGGTTTTTATACTAATCTGGATGATGCATTTGCTCAGTCTCCAGAGTTTGATGAAGAAACAGGTGTTACTACATATGTACGAAGCAATGCAGAAGATGGAGCTGAAGTAAAAGGTGTGAACTTTGAACTAACAGCTTCTCCAAGCAGCAAGCTATTCTTACGCGCTGGTTACACTGCCCAGTCAAGCGAATTTGGTGAAGCAGTAGAATTAGGTGAAAAAGCTTTCTTGCGCACGCCTGATGACTATGGTTTCTTTTCGATTGATTACGGTGTAACAGACAGATTCACTTTGATTGCAAGTGGTACGTATACTGGAAAGATGAAAATTGGCTATTATGGAACCGAATACAACATGGGTGAAACTGTTCAAATATCGTATGTAGACCCTGAAGATGAATCAAATAACTATGTAAGATACGTGACTTATAATGGTGAAGATATTGAATTAAAGGATGGTGAAGAAGCTGGTGTTCTTCGCACTACTCCAACCTTCTTTGATTTAGGTTTAAAGGCTGAGTATGACCTGAAGATTGCAGGTTTACCATTTAAAGCATTTGCTGGTGTTAAAAACATCTTTAACTCATACCAAGATGATTTTGATTCAGGTAAAGACAGGGATCCTGCCTATATTTACGGTCCAACAAATCCTCGCACAATTTATTGCGGTATTAAACTAACAAATGTCTTTGGAGCACATTAAGCAATCTATTGATGACATAATAGAAAGCCTGGCGTTCGTCAGGCTTTTTTATTGCCACTACTCAACCATAGCGATAGTGATTTAAACATTTAAAACCGAATACTGTATTCGGCAGCAATTGCAAATTGACTTAATCCGTCCGGCCGTTTCTCTCTTGCAACGACTGGCCCACCAAGATTAAGCTCCACAAAAGTATTTTGAGTTAAATGATACTGAAAAAACACATTTAGGTTCAAAGTCAGGCCTTTTGAGTCATCAATGGTAATTTCTTCACCTTCAGAATTCTCGTAGCTATCATCACCAAAATGATAAATTGGAAGTATACTGGAAGAAAATATAATCTTTTCACTTAATTGAGTGGAATGTGATAAACGAAGTAATACATCGCCTTTTCTTTTATAGCCGTTAGTAGAAATATAAGGATCGCTTAAAATTCCATCGGGATATTCGTCAATTAAAAATGTATTACCATTTTGTGTCAAAGGCTGTTGCCAGGCGCCACTGATCGAGAATTTATTCCAGCTTCTGGTGATTCCCAGAATCATATCCGTTGTTCCCAGACTTGTTTGATAAGCCATTGGTAAAGGGCGACCATCTATTTTTTTGTTGGCATTGTTAAATGGTACCTTCACGCCTGCAGTAAAGTTTAACTCAGAACTAGCTGCCCAGGTAGCTGTTATTATTGCGTCGGCCAATCCGGTATTTGTAGTCAGTTCACCAAGGCGCATACCCAATAATAGTCTTGTACTCAGTGCCACGTTGCCCATATATCGGGTATATTCCAAATATGGCGAAAGTACAGTCACCTGGTATTGAGCAACACCATAAGTCATCCCAGTTTTAAATTGATTTTTAGCGGAGGAAGTCTCGTTGACTGATGGCTTTATAGAATGTATCGTACAAAAACCAGCATCACTACATCCCTGAGCTCTAACATCTGACATTAAAATCCACATACCAAATGTTAATTGGAGTATTACAAAAAAAGCTTTCATGTAAGAAAAATTAATTACACACCTATAGTCTGCTTTTCTTCGGAATACTTACAAATAAATGATATAAAAATTCATTTCGCGAAAGAGTTGACACTTATTCAACCAATAAACAACCAGTCGATTAGAATGGATGTTATACAAAATTCTTTACCCTGATACACAATAATAACATGGTTTATTTACTTAATTACAAGTAAAAATTAAGTAAATAAATCATTAAAATATTATCATATAAAATGATGAATGAGAACAGCTGGCCTTTTGTTAATTATAATAAATAATGTTTTTAATGGAACATTTAGCCAATTTAGTCTAAGAAAATTGGCTATTAGTCACAAACCATATAATAGCAGCTAATTGCAAACATTGTTTTCATTATATTCGTTTCATCTTTCCTGACAGGTTGTTTTCCCCTTGCCCCGTTCTCACACTCTATCCCTTGAGCGGGGCATTTTTATATATCCCAAAATTTATCTTTTCCAGGATAATTATACTTTACCCGCGCAACGTTAGGCGGAAACAAATAATATTCAACAATAGCAGAACTGCAAACAATCCCTTTTGAGTTTTCTATTTCCGTTTCGATTAGAGCATGCTTTTTGTTCTTCGATTTTAATCGAGCTGTTATTTTCATCTCACCAGCTGAAATATATAATGGGTTGTGATACTGAATTTCCATCTTACTTGTAACACCAGCAGTATCCAACATTGAATAAACAAACCAGCTGGCCAGCTCGTCCATTAATGTTGCTTGAATTCCACCATGAACAACATTCATATAACCTTCAAATTCAACTTTTGGTATCCAATAACTGAATACACTTTCTCCATCTGAATAAAACTCCAGTTGAAATCCTGTTTTATTATTGGGCGAACAGCCAATACAATTATACTGATCCCCTTTATGTTTTATAAAGGGATTATTAATCTTTTTTACTTGACTCATGCTATTCTTTTTTATTAATTGCTTCTGCTAATTTATTTAAACAATCATAAGTGCAAACCTGTTTGTAAAGAAAATCGTCAAGACCATTAAACATTACCTGTACAATTGATGTAAAATGCATACATTTACAATAGGTATATCC
>NZ_CEXQWX010000146.1:0-14955 GCF_982718395.1 Carboxylicivirga sp. | reverse complement strand
CGGCATCTGTATAAAATGGATACAAACGCGTCCAGTTAAAAGTAGCTCTGTACCAATCACCAACATTAAAATCTTCAGCTCCGTCATAAGGCCAATACCAACGGTCATAATTACGCTGATTACCACTGATATTAAAGTTAACCTTAAAATGATCGGTAATATGTGCTGTAATATTAGATCGGAAATTATAACGATCGTAATTGGTGTTGTGGTAGGAGCCCTCTTCGGAGTGGTAACCTAATGACAGATAGTATTGAATCTTCTCCGATCCTCCATCAACACTGATGTTATGCTGTTGAATGGATGGATTTTGCCAGATCAGATCATTGATATCATAGCTTTTGTCTTTAAAATAATCAAAAATCTCCGGGCCATATGGCATCTCTTGCCCTCTGGTTTCCATCATCCGGTTAACGTATTCTAACTCTTGTGTAGCGGTGTAACTTTGAACCGGTTGGGTAGTTCGGGATGTTGAGAAGGAAGATTTTACATTAAACTGAGGTTTTTGTTTTGATCCTTTTCGGGTAGAAATGATAACAACTCCGTTACCTGCTTTAGCACCATAAACAGCAGCACTTGCCGCATCTTTAAGGAAGTTAATGTTTTCAACTTCATTAGGGTCTAACGCATCGAATTGAGATTTGCTGGATACAATTCCGTCAATTATATACAGAGGTTCATTGATTCCTCCTCGAATACGGATACTGGCGCTTGCACCTGCCAAACCGGATGTATTAACAACCTGAACACCTGGAGCCCGGCCTGCCATTCCATTAGACAGGTTAGCCATTGGTATATTATCCAACTCTTTGGCTTTAACAGAACTGACAGAACCAGTCAGGTTAACTTTCTTTTGTTCGCCGTAACCAACCACAACAACTTCATCTAAGCCTGTTGATTCTTCAACTAAGGTAACATCGAATTGTGTTCGTCCGGCAACATTTATATTTTGCTCCTCAAAGCCTATAAATGAAAATACAATAACGGCATCCCGATTAGATACTTCAATATTAAACGAACCATCAATACCCGTAATTACTCCGTTACTTACATTTGATTCCTCAAATACATTAACACCGGGAAGGGGTTCTCCCTTGTGATCGGTGACAGTTCCTTTGACTTCGAAGCTCTCTTGTTGAATGGCCTTTTTTGAATTAACCCATCCTTTCTCTGTAAGAATAATACTTTGGTTAATAATACGATATTCAACAGATTGATCCTTTAAGACCTCATTTAATACGTTTTCCAGAGGTTCTTCTTCGACATTAATGCTCACTTTGTCGTGAAGGTTAATTCTATCCTGATGATAGAAAAATTCATATCCAGCTACACTTTCGATAGCTTCCAGTGCTTTTTCGAGGCTGACATCTTTTAATTTAAGGCTTAACCTGTTTTTTTGAGAGTATGCCGAAGAAAAAGCATTTAATGAAAATATTACAAGTAATGTAAATGTCAATTTCATGACCAATAATGTTTTGTGCAGGACATACCGGTCCAATAGTTTATTTTTCATATTTTTGGATTGAAATAATTATTAGCCTGTAAGGCTGATTCGATTAATTCTAAAACATGCTGACACATGTTTGATCCTGAGGGAATGTTGGCGCATTCCCTTTTTAGATGATTTTAAAATTTATGTCATAGGCACTGCTGTTTAGGTGGTTATTTAGAAAAAATGGTAATCTCCTTATTGTTTATTTTATAATCCAATTTAAATGGTGATGACATAATCAATCGTTGTAAAACACTCTCAATTGATTCGTTTCTTGAAAATTGTCCGGTGTAAACTTCCTGTACAATATGTGGTTCGTTTATAGTGATTTTAACACCGTACATGCGCTCTACCTGCTTAATGATAATTTTCAGACTTTCGTCTTTAAACTTGTATTTATCACTAAGCCAGTTTAACTGTTGTTCAATGGATTGGTTTTTAAGCAGGTTTATATCTCCATTGCGTGAAACATTGATTAATTCGTTTGGCTGCAACATGTATTCGGTTCCATTGGATAATTTTACTCCCACACTTCCTTTTATTAATGCGGTTTTCGTGTAGTCATCCTCCTTGTATCCGTGAATATTAAATTCGGTTCCGTACACTTTTACTGAAATGTTGTTAACATCCACAATAAAAGGCTGGTCGTCATTATGTGCTACCTGAAAATAACCTTCTCCATTCAAAGCAACTCGTCTCTCTTTTCTTCCCTGAAACATCTGACAAACCAGTTCAGAACCGCCATTTAGTTGTACTATGGTCCCATCCGATAATGTAACAGAACCTTTTTGTCCAACAGGAATATTAGTTGTAAAGGTTTGTAATTCCTCTTTAGAGCCTCCAAATTGATAATACGCCACTGTTATTAAAATGGAAATTAGAATTACTGCTGCGTATTGTGACGCAATTTTCAAATAATGTAATGATCTATTGGCAGGGGTGCTGTTATTTTGTTCGTCAATCCATGAACTATACCTTTTCCAGGCCTTATCAATTTCAAACATTTTTCGTTCTTCGGTTGCATTTAAGGCAAACCAAATATTTTGCAATTCGTCAAATACAATTTGATTTTTGGGATCTTCACGAAGCCATGAATTTAATTTTTTCTTATCAGGTTCGTCATCTTCACCAGTTAAATACCGGATGATTTCTTTTATAAAGTCTTTGTCTGTGGTCATCTTTTTGCTGCCTTTATTCTGATGACACAAGATTTTATATTTACCCCTACAAAGTTTTTAACTTTTTTTTACAAACATCGGTAAAGCTTTAAACTATAAACAGATGAAGATAATCAGAAAGTTCTTTTCGCAGCTTTTTTAAGGCACGTGACATTTGGGTTTCAACCGTTTTAACCGATATATCGAGTTCATCACTAATCTCTCTGTATTTCATCTTCTGAAAACGACTCATTTGAAAGATTAACCGGCATTGATCGGGAAGTAAGTTAATAGCTTCTTCAATTTTGAGTTGAACATCCTCACCCAAAAGAGAACTAAAATCATTTTGTTTTACGCCAAGTATCGCCGAAGTTTCATCCTTTGCCATTATTTCTTCAATAGACACTTTGTCCTGGCGGTTCCGAAGAGAATTGAGTGATAAATTACGTACTGAAGTAAAAAGGTAAGCTCTTAAAGAAATAGTTACATTTAATTGAATCCGTTTTTTATAGAGTCGTTCAAAAAAATCAGCGACAACGTCTTCAGCAACCGTCTTATCTTTTACGTACCTATAACTATACAAGCATAAAGAATCGTAATAACTTTTAAAGATGTACTCAAAAGCAGCCTTATTTCCGCTTTTAAGTTGAGATATTACAAACGATTCTTCTTTTTTCATAGGCCCATATAATGTAATCAATTCTAAAACCAGTTTCTGATACTAATATAGCTTTAACCTTTCATCAATGGTCATTAGTCGGACATTAACCTGAATCTTCAATATCTGACTATTGGTATCAAATTAATTTCCATCTGTAATCATTAACATCAAGGCAAAATCAATAGAATGTTACATCAATTTTAAAGCAAAGATAAAGGACATCCTGTATTTTTTAGTATACTTCCACTAAAGATGTGTGTTTGTAAGTGTCATGAAATCAGTGCGGTGAATGAATGAGTGCTTAAAATGATTTTCTGAATACACAAATTTCAGCTCCATTCTTCACATTTAGGATGAAAACTAAAAAAGTCCAAAGAATGAAGCAAACTATTTTCATACTTCTCATTTTTGTTTATTCCTCATGTAACGTTAGTGATACATATACAGAACCAATTTTAGAATCTTCCCGTCAATTAATAGAGAGAGTTATCCCTGAACATTCAAACCAAATTAAGTTGGAATTAATTGAGGCCGAAAATGGGAAAGATGTATTTGAAATATCAAGTAAGAACAATAAAGTTTTATTAAAAGGTAACTGCCAGGTGGCCATTGCATCAGCATTAAACTGGTACCTTAAATATACTTGTAATGCGCATATGTCCTGGTGTGGTGATCAATTAGACTTAGCTGATAAACTGCCTTTGCCGGAAGCTACAGTTCGTAAAGTAATTGATCCCAAATACCGGGTATATTTTAATTACTGTACGCTCAACTATACTGCATCGTGGTGGGATTGGGAACGGTGGCAACGCGAAATTGACTTTATGGCAATGAATGGGATAAATATGCCATTGTCGGTGATTGGACTGGAAGGTGTTTGGTACAATACTTTATTAAAGTTTGGCTATAGTGATGAAGAGGCACGTTCTTATCTGGTTGGACCAGCATACTTTGCCTGGCAATGGATGACCAATATCCAAAGCCATGGCGGACCACTTCCCAAAAACTGGATTGATACTCATGTTGAGCTTGGGCAGAAAATTATTAACCACCAGTTAGAACTCGGTATGCAACCCATTCAGCAAGGCTTTACCGGATGTGTACCACGATCATTTATGCAGAAGTTTCCTGAGGCAAAAATTCTGCAAGAAGCAGAGTGGTGTGGCTTTGAAGGAACTGCTCAACTAGATCCGCTTGATCCTTTATTTAAACAATTTGGAAAAGCATTTTTAGACGAGGAACGAAAGTTATTTGGGGCTCATGGAGTTTATGCTGCCGATCCATTCCATGAGGGGCATCCGCCGCAAGAGACGGAAAGCTATTTAAAAAAGGTGGGAGAAAACATTTATGATCTCATGACAGAATTAGATACTTCTGCCATTTGGGCGATGCAGGCCTGGTCTATTCGTGAGGATATTGCCAAGGCAGCACCAAAGAGTAAACTGCTGGTACTCGATTTAAATGGTCATACCTGGAGGGGGAAGGAGAATTTCTGGGGATATGATTTTGTGGTAGGTAACCTGCACAATTTTGGTGGACGAATTAATATGCATGGCGATTTGAAATTATTGGCTTCGAATCAATATCAGAGAGCAAAGCAAAAAGCACCGAATGTACTTGGAAGTGGTTTGTTTATGGAATCAATTGTGCAAAATCCCGTATACTATGATTTGGCTTTTGAAATGGCTTGCCATGACGGTAAAGTTGATATTAATGAATGGTTAAATAAGTATGCAGAGAGGCGTTATGGCCAGGTGTCGGCATCGGCACAACAAGCCTGGCAACTGTTGTTGGATGGGCCTTATAAACCAGGCACAAATGGAGTAGAGAAAAGTTCTATAATCTGTGCGCGTCCGGCAGTTGATGTGAAAAAATCAGGGCCTAACGCCGGGTTTCATATTCCTTACCCGCCACAATCGCTAATTAGAGCTCTCGGATTATTATTACAAGATCAGGAAAAACTGTCGGGAGCTGACGGCTACCGATATGATATAGTGGATTTGCAGCGTCAGATGTTAACAAACTTGGGACAAGTGATTCATCGTAAGGCCGCAGAAGCTTTTAAGGCACGAGACCGACAAGCCTTTAAATTGCACTCGCAGCGTTTTCTGACTCTGCTAAAGGATGCAGATAAAGTACTTTCAACACGCTCTGAATACCGATTTGATCATTGGGTGAAAGCAGCGCGCAAATGGGGTATCACGCAAGAAGAAAAAGATTTGTACGATTATAATGCTTCTTTACTGGTAACACAATGGGGTGCTGATAAGATATTCGACTACTCATGGCGAGAGTGGAGCGGTTTAATAAGTGGATATTATTATCCACGTTGGGAAATGTTTTATGCCATGTTGGATCAACATCTGGAAAATGGAACCGATTACATTGAAAAGGGATTGCCACAAGTGCATGGTCGAGAAGCCTTGAGAGCCAATGATTTTTATAACCAGTTAGCTGATTGGGAAACATCCTGGATTGAAACACCAAAACAATTTAAAGAATTGCCGGTTGGGGATGAGCTTAATATTGTTCTTGAGACCTTTAAGAAGTATTCAACATTAGCGGATGAATATTACAAATGACATTTTGTTTGATGTTAAAATCATGTAAATTGTTAGACGCGGAAAATTTATGACTTCAAATAATTAAAAGATATGAGACTAACTACATTTATTTTGATCTTACTTCTAGCTTTACCATTGTCAGGTATGGCACAGAACAAAGAATGGAACGAAACAGAACAACAAAAAGAGGATCGCCTGGCCTGGTGGACCAGTGATCGGTTTGGGATGTTTGTACACTGGGGGCTATATGCTTTGCCGGCCCGGCATGAATGGGTTCAGATGCGCGAACGTCTGACGACAGAGCAATACCGTAAATATTTCGAACGCTTTAAACCTGATTTATATAATCCAAAAGAGTGGGCACGCAAAGCAAAAGAGGCGGGCATGAAGTATGTTGTTCTGACGACAAAACACCACGAAGGTTTTTGTCTTTTTGATTCAAAATATACCGATTATAAATCCACAAATACACCCATCGCTAAGGATTTGGTGAAGGAATATGTTGAAGCACTTCGTTCAGAAGGTTTAAAGGTGGGGTTTTATTATTCTCTAATTGACTGGCATCATCCGCATTATACAGTCGATCGGATTCATCCCTTACGCCCGAATGACAGCAAAGATTACAAAAGGCTGAACAAAGACCGGGATATGAATATTTATCGAGAGTACCTTCATAATCAAATAAGAGAGCTGCTCAGCAATTATGGTACAATAGACCTGCTATGGCTCGATTATTCATTTCCGGGTAAGTTTGGTAAAGACCGTAACGACTGGGATTCAGAGAATTTGATTGACATGGTTCGTTCTTTGCAGCCAGGTATAATTGTAAACGATCGCCTCGACCTGAAAGATATGAGCAAAGGGTGGGATTTTACAACACCTGAACAATTTAAGGTAGCCCAATGGCCGACTTATGAAGGCAAGCGAATCCCATGGGAAACCTGTCAGACCTTCAGTGGTTCATGGGGATATTACCGCGATGAGCACACCTGGAAAGATACAAAGCAACTATTGGTATTGTTAATAGAATCGGTGAGTAAAGGTGGTAACCTGCTGTTGAATGTTGGACCGACCGGACGTGGAAATTTTGATGAAAGGGCAGATAAGGCCTTGGCTGCAATGGGTGACTGGATGAAATACAATAGCCGAGCGATTTATGGATGCACGCAGGCACCTGATGAATATACGGTTCCGGATCATTCATTACTGACCTACAACCCGGAAACAAATCGCTTGTATATCCATTTACTGGATTATCCACTACAAAACTTCCGCTTAAATGGCATGAAGGGTAAGGTGAAGTATGCGCAATTTTTACACGATGCTTCTGAGATCAAAATATCAGCTCCATATGGTCATTGGATGAAAGAGAAACTAGGGGAGAATGATCTTAATTTAAGTTTACCGGTTACCAAGCCAAATGTTGAAATACCGGTGATTGAGATCTTCCTGGAATAGTGATGCAATCAAGAATTTAGAGCTAAAAAAATACGATAGACAATAATTGCAAAAACAATGGATTGTAGACTAAATACATTAAAGTAATACTTCTGCATACTGTTGTTCTATGTTTACTTGGTGCTTTAAGAGAGTGTCAGGTCAGCAAATCTATTGTCTGAAATCTAAGTAGGTAATCAGGCATGTTTAATGACGTAATTTTTACCTGGTTTCGGATCTGATTGAATGGTAGTTCCCTTGTTAGTGCTCGGTGCACTGTGCACAATGCACTGAGCACAATAAGCAGTTATTCTTTGAGTTGGCCCCATTATAATAGTTTCAAAACAAAATTATACATCAATAATTACAAACAAAATGAAGAAATTACAGTACACAACGCTTTTTCTTATAGCGTGCTTGTTAGCAGCATGTCAGGGAAAAAGTGAGTTCACAATAGAAAATAACTCGGTTTCGCGAACATTATCAATTACAGATGGGCACGTTAAAACCATTTCGATAAAAAATAAACTAGCCGGTAAAGAATTGGAGATCATCAACAGTGATGAGTTTCGCATTCGCATTTCGAAGGGAACACATATTGAAGGATCGGACATTGTTTTGACTAGCAGTGATTTTATGGTAAATAAGGTATTGAAGGATGATGCCGATGGTTTAACATTGCTTTTGGAGAATAATGAATATGACCTGCAATTGGAGTTAAATTATGAGACATGCAAAGGGCAGGCTTTTATGCGGAAGTATATAAAAGTATTATCCAACAGAGATTGGACACTGGAGCGAATTGATGTTGATTGTGTTGAAGTTAAGGATATTTATCAACCTTATCAGGAGAAGCAAATAATGGCGTGGGGACCGGCTCAATGGCGACCCGGCTTGGGGCAACCATTGTACACAAAAGAAACAGCGACCTTTTGGGGAGTTGAGTTTCCTGCTGCATATAACTATGTGGAGGATCAGGTGGCTTATTGTGGTTACTTGTGCGGAAAAGATGTTAAGAAGGGCACCAGTTATACCTCCTATAAATCGGTGCTTGGAGTTGGAGATGATGCTGCTTTTATTCAAGATGCCTTTTTTGCTTATATCGATGAGGTGCGGATTCGTCCATTGCGTCTACAAGTGCAGTATAACAGCTGGTTCGACTTTTGGAGCAAGGTAACGCGTGAGTCATTTGCCGGAAGTGTTAAAAAAGTAAGTCAGGAGTTAAATGGGGAGCGACAAGTTCCTCCTTTGAGTGCATACGTTATTGATGACGGATGGCAAAATTCACATATTGATTGGAGCGATAAAGTGTGGAAGGTGAATGAAGATCGTTTCGATAAAAATCTTGAAAGTAGTAAGCAAACTGTTAATGAGGCTAAGTCACAGCTGGGATTGTGGTTAAGTCCGGGATGTAATTTTGGCGCCCGGCCAGCTGTTCCTTTAATGCGCGAAAAAGGTATGGAAGCACTAGATCAGTACATGTCGCTGGCAGGTCCTAAATATATGCAGTTACTTGAAGATCGCATGTTGGAATTAACCGAGCAGGGTGTTAGCTATTTTAAGCTGGATGGCTTATTTGGGCATTTAAACAGGCGCGAATTTGATATTGAAGAAGGTGATTATATACCGCGTATGCCTCAGTTAGATACCAAAGGATTTAAGCCGGCAGACGAGCGATTAAATGATTCTAAATATGATGAGCTAAAAACCTATTACCTGGTTGCCGGTACTGAGCGGTTGATGGAAATTTTTAAGAAGCAGCACAAGATTAATCCGGATGTTTACATTGTTATTTCGAATGGTGCTTACCTGAGTCCATGGTGGCTGATGTATATCGATGCGGTTTGGATGATAAATGCCGGTGATGCAGCTGGCGGAAGTAACCGGACTGAAGAGTTGGTGTATCGTGACGGCGTTTATTACGATACCTGGGTGAAAGAAAAAACACAATTTCCAATCAATTCGGTTTTTAATCACGAGCCAAAGAAGACTAAAACAGGTGAGAGTCGTGAGAAATTCAGTGAGTATCTGTGGATGAACCTTTCTCGGGGAACGGGATTTGTTGAGTTATACATTGTGACTGAGAACCTCTCCGAAGCAGATTGGGATGTTTTGGCCGATGGCTTAAAATGGGTACACAAGGCCTTTCCATATTTTAAGTTTTCACGCATGCATGGAGGAAATCCAAAGAATCAGGAGGTATATGGCTACAATGGCTGGAATCAGGACGGGGGTTATATTTCATTCCATAACCCATCGGATCAAACTCAAAGCTATCGGGTGAAACTGGATCGACGATTAGGATTAAATGAAATAAATGCTGAGTTTGTAATAGCATCCCCATTACAAAATGCCAATGACATGGAAGGAAAAACTGTCAAACACAACGGTGAGTTGGAAATCAGTCTGGCACCGGGAGAAGTAAAGGTACTTGACTTTGTAAAGAAGTAGTATAAATCAAGACTTAAATAAACTGCAGATAACGGATGTGTCGAACTTACAGTCCTTAATCGAACAGATCATTCTTGGCCATAGCCCTCTCGGGCTATGCTAATATGGCTTGCCCTTACAGGGCAATGTTTGATAATGTTTTGTTAATGGCCTGTAAGGTCAGAACATAATAGCGCAGGGTGAAAACCCTGCGTTCGATAAACATGAAAATTAAGCGCTGAAGGTGCGACACATTAAACAGCACAGCTCCGTGATAGGAATAAATTATGGGAGATTATAATAGTTCAAGGGGTTAAGATAATTCCCAATGTGTTATTTGTTACGCATTGGGAATTTCTTTATAAATCACTGGCTATCTACTATTCTCTGCCAAAAAAATAAGTGTATTGCAACAAATATCAGGCATTGTTAATTCATTTGTCGTGCTACAATCAGAATCAAGGCAACTACTTTTATGATTCAACTTAAACAAGTCGAATCATGGATAAATCTCGAAAGAATCAAAGACGTGAATTTTTAAAGAACAGTGCTCTTGCTTTAGGGGCAATAACAATTCTACCACGTCACGTAATAGGAGCAACCAGAAGTTCTGTCGCTCCCAGTGATAAAGTTAACCTTGCATGTGTAGGTATTGGTCACCGTGGCGCCGGTGTGGTAAATGCTTTGCACGCCACCGGTTTGGCTAATATTGTAGCATTGTGCGATGTGGATATGGGCGCTAAGCATACTTTAGAAATCATGAATAAATTTCCTAACGCACGTCGTTTCCAGGACTTCCGTGAGATGTTCGACAAGATGGGCAAGGAGATTGATGCTGTCAGCGTTTCTACACCTGACTTCTCACACTTTCCGATTACCATGTTATCAATGTCGCTGGGTAAGCATGTTTACGTTGAAAAGCCATTGGCTCGCACCTTCAATGAAAATGAATTAATGATGTTGGCAGCTCGTAAATATAAGGTTGCTACACAGATGGGTAATCAGGGACACTCAGAAGCCAACTATTTCCAGTTTAAAACATGGGTTGATGCCGGCATTATTAAAGATGTTACGGCCATTACGGCTCATATGAACGGAAAAAGGCGTTGGCATGGCTGGGACACGAGTATGACAAGTTTCCCAAAAGGACAGCCGATTCCTGAAACGCTGGATTGGGACACCTGGTTAGGTACGGCGCAACATCATGATTACCATAAGGACTTTCACCATGGACAGTGGCGTTGCTGGTATGACTTCGGTATGGGAGCTTTAGGTGACTGGGGTGCTCACATTATGGATACAGCACACGAATTCTTGAATCTGGGCTTACCTTATGAAGTCGATCCGCTTAAAATCGAAGGGCATAATTCACTATTCTTCCCGCAAGCGTCTACGTTGGCTTTCCGTTTCCCAAAACGTAAAGGCATGCCAGCCTGTGATATTACCTGGTACGATGGTGTAAATAATGTTCCATCAGTGCCAGAGGGCTATGGCGTTTCGGAACTGGACCCTAACATTCCTCCAGTTGGGAATGGTAAAATACAGCCAGCTAAGCTAAATCCTGGAAAGATTATATATGGCAAGGACTTGATGTTTAAAGGAGGTTCGCATGGTAGTACTCTTAAGATAATTCCTGAAGAAGCAGCTAAAGATATGGCTGGTAAGCTACCGGAAGTGCCGGAAAGTACATCCAATCATTTTGCAAACTTCCTGAAAGGATGTAAAGGAGAAGAAAAATGTCGTTCAAACTTTGATGTTGCAGCTCCTTTAAGTCAGGTATTTAATTTGGGTGTAATTGCTCAGCAATTGAATACTAAAATTAAATTCAATGCTAAGCGGAACGAGATTACGAATAATAAACTGGCCAATCAGTTATTAGTTGGAGCTCCACCACGAAAAGGTTGGGAAGAGTTCTATAAATTATAGCAAGAATTGGTTAAGCATCGATCCTGTTCTAATCGTTTAAATAACATATGCAGGTTGTTGGTATCAAATGGCCTCAGCTGATGAACTAAAAACAATTTCAGTCATCAAGCGCAGTTTTTTGAGCGAAGTGCTAAATATATTAATAAAGGATTAGGGCAGTATTGTTCAAATTTTAGGAACGGTTCAAAGGGTAGTGTTACTTTTTGAACCGTTCATCCTTTTATTCCCTTTATTTTTCATCCTTTTTACAAAGTACAAAAACATCCCCTTGTAACATGCATTAAATCAGCAGTGTGAATAATAGAGTGCATTTTCTGAAATATTGGAAACATCCATTTGAGGCATCTTTTTAATATTTGATGTAACTAAAATTCACAAGCATGAGAAAGAACTTCCCGCCTTTAATAATTGCTCTATTATTTTTCGTAGGATGTAAGGCGTCCGATGAAATTAACCTGACCACTCTATTAAATGAAATGGTCGATCGTGATCAGATTACTTATTTCCCTGAAACCAATTACCAATGTTTACAAGCCAGTAGTTATAATCGGGAATCTATTTCACCGGATCAGCCTGGATGGTTTGCCGACAGCGATGGCATTGGTTATATCAGGATTGAAGAGAATAACGGTCAAAAAGAATGGGTTATAATGGAAGATGATGGTCCGGGCGTTATTACCAAGATTTGGGCTGTTTGCTTTTATTATGGGTTGAATGATACCACTGGTGCCAATATTAAGATATACCTGGACGGCGCCCAAGAGCCGGTTATTAATACTAACTTCTTTGCTTTGGTAAAAGGGCAGGACTTTGTTAAGCCACCTTTTGCGGATGAGTCAACGCGAGCCGGTAATTTGTATTTCCCAATTCCCTATGGCAAGAGTTGTAAAATAACGATGGATAAAAAGGCCTTTTACAACATCATCAATTATCGAAGTTATCCGGAAGGAACCAAGGTTCGAACTTTTACAATGGAAGAGTTTAATTCTATTAAGAAGGTTCGTAAAAATATTGCTCAACAGTTACTGTCAGGTACCAGTAAAAAGGGGAATGAGCAAGAAGAGGTGGCTGAACTTACAAAAGATGAAGAGCTAAGTGTTGATTTGCCTCATGGAGCTAATGCAGTCAGACATCTGGAAGTAAAGATAGAAGAAGCTTCTGATTTGCCGCAAGCTTTGCGCTCCATAGTTCTTAGTGGAACGTTTGATGGCATTGAAACTGTTTGGACACCCCTTGGCGATTTCTTTAACAATGTGGGCAAAATACAGCCCTTTAAAATGTGGGAACGTGAAGTTCAAGAAGATGGAACATTTGTATGTAGCTGGGTAATGCCATACGAAAACACAGGCGTTGTCAAATTAAAAAACCTACACAATGATACTTACAAGGTACGATTGAAAGTGAGCACTTCAGACTATAAGTGGAATGCCAACAGTATGCATTTCTATGCTTCCTGGCGAATGGACGAACCAACACCAACTTTCCCTTTGTTCGATTGGAATTTTCTGGAAGCTAAGGGTCGTGGTGTTGTTGTGGGTGATCAATGGACGGTTTTAAATCCGCGCGAAGGCTGGTGGGGTGAAGGTGATGAAAAAATCTATATTGATGATGATTTTGACAGGAATTTCCCATCTCATTTCGGTACCGGAACCGAAGACTATTATGGCTGGGCCGGTGGTGTGGTGCCAACACCTGCCGATCAATTCTCAAAACCCTTTTTAGGAAATGTGATCGTTGCTAATCCACGCTCTATGGGTTACAATGTATGTTCGCGTACCCGTGTTCTCGATGCGATTCCTTTTAATGAACGTATCCGTTTTGATGTGGAATCTTCTTGTGGTACGCGTCAAAGATGGCATTACCTGCAATATTCACAAACCACATTTTGGTACGGAGCACCGGGTGTTAGTCATAATCGTCAAGCACTGCCCGATATGGCGGCCGGCCAATTACCAACCTTAAGAGGTTTACAAGCTAAAGTAGAGGTGGCCAAAAAGGAGCAGTACATTGTTGATGGTGCTTTGGAAGCCGAAATATTAGCAATTACAGGTAAGAGTGAAGGCGTCAAGGAAAACAATGCAAATATACCGGTTTGGGGTGAAATCAGTAGCGGGCAGTTAAAGAATATCTGGTTCGAAAATAAAGGGGACTTTGCCACCTTGAAAATTACAGAACAATTTGAAGCTTCTGATATAAAGGTATGTGCTGCTGTGGGGCAGATTTGTGGCGCTTTTGATATTTATGTCAACGGCGAAAGACGGGCTTCACAGGACTTATATTCCAATCATGGAGGGATGACCACCCCTTACATCGACCTTGGAAAATGCCAGCCCAAAGACAATGCCTTTGTCATTAAGTTTGTTTTTAAAGGTGCTAATGCAAAAGCACGTTCTAAGCAAAAGAAATATGCCTTAGGTATTGATTTCTTTTTGATTGAGAATAACTTTTTGAATCGGGAATAATCCAAAATAACGAAAGAATTAACAATGAAGACGAATAAATTTATTGTGTCAGTATGCTGCACAGTAATGTTGCTGGCATGCAATATAGGGCCTGAAAACCTTCTTGAAAATGGTAATTTCAAGTTAACACTTGATGAAACAGGGCAATTAAGCGATTTACTGGATAAAGAATCCGGGAAAAACCTGTTAATGAATGGAAACCCAACTTCCTTTCTGACCGTGGAAAGTGAAGGAGAAAAGTATGCGATTTCTAACTGGAAACGTTCGGGTGACGTATTAAATTTTAGTTTTGATGGGATAGGAGCTGAGGTCAAAGTAAAAGTTGCTAATAAAAAAGAATACCTGACTTTTGAAATTATCGATGTAGCCAGTGACGAAAGAATAGACAAAGTAATTTGGGGGCCTTATCAGGTGCTTCCGTCTGAGAAAATTGGTCAGTCAATTGGTATTGCCTATGATGATGAGATGGCTGTTGGTTTTATGGGACTCAATTTAAAAAGTCGGGGTGGTTTTGAAACAATAAAGGTGGAACCATTTGGTAATACAGCTCAAAAGATTGATGGTGGAGCTAGTTTAACCGGTTTTGTGCGTGATCGATCAGAATATCGGGTTGTTGATAATTGGGAGCAAAAGTTTGGGCAGGCAGTGCCGGTTAATGATAGTGATGCCGAAATTACAGGCGCTAAATTTGCTATGTATTGCATTCCTTCAACCAAATTGACTAAGGTAATTGAGACGATTGTACTGGAAGAAGGTCTGCCTCATATAAAGAACGGTGATACCTGGAACAAAATTTCCAATTACTCTACTTCTTCGAAATTCATTA
>NZ_CEXQWX010000145.1:0-15027 GCF_982718395.1 Carboxylicivirga sp. | reverse complement strand
AATGGAGGGTTTTACGAAACGATTAACACAAAAGGAGTGTGATGTATTACGAATCCTTTGCTTATCCAAGAACAATATTGTAAAACGAGAAGATATTTTAATCGCCATCTGGGGCGAAAATGATTATTTCCATGGCAGAAGCCTTGACGTGTTCATAGCCAAGCTGAGGAAGTATCTGAAAGAAGACGAATCTGTTTCTATTGAGAATGTGCCTAAGGTTGGCTTTGTATTAAATGGATAAGTCAACGGAGTAATATTGTTTCTCAATCGGACATGCATAATGAAATACAGACATATAAGCTAGAGCATCCTAATGGTGATTCCATTGATTTTATTCTAAAGTCAACGGCTGATATCTTTGATCAGATGCAGGGTAAACCTGAAATGCTGGATCAACCACACCGCCATGATTATTATACAATTATTCTGGTTGAAGAAGAGCTTGGAGGTATACACAAAATCGATTTTAAGGAATATCCCTTAAATGGAGCAGCAATTCATTTTGTGTATCCGGGTCAGGTACACCAGTTTTTGACCGACCAACGCCCTAATGGGTACGTTCTTAATTTCAGTAAAACTTTTCTAATGCAAAATGGTATTAGCGAAGAACTTGTTGATCGCACATATTTATTCACCACCTTTGGCGATTCACCTCCAATGCCTGTTAGTCCTGAGCAACTGGAAACCTTTAAAGGGATCATTAATCAGATGCAGTTCTACCAGCAAGGGCATAACTATTTTCGATATGATGCTTTAGGAGCTTTACTGAAACTTTTTATCATCAATGTTTCGGGAGCCTGCAATTTATCAAAACACACTTCCGAACATGAAACAGGTAGCAATCGTTTAATGTACGGCTTTAAAGGGTTAATTGAGAAGCATTATCAACAGGCGCATAAAGTGCAGTTTTATGCCGAGCAGCTATCGGTCTCAAGCGAGTACCTTAACCGGTATATAAAAGGTAAAACGGGTAAGTCGGCCAAAGAATTTATTCAGGATAAAGTTATGATTGAGGCCAAACGTTTACTGCTCTTCACCGATTTATCAGGTAAGGAGCTGGCCTACGAAATAGGATTTGAGGAACCATCGCATTTTACTTCCTTCTTTAAAAAGCATAGTGGGCAATCACCAATTGCATTTCGTCAATCTGTGCGAAAGACATAATTATTTCGTCCTTTCAGATAAAAAGACATGAATGTCTGATTTTTATAATTATTAAGCTGTTTTTTGTAACAAGCAGCGTCCAAAATCACTGTAAGTTTGCATTGTACAAAAATCTAAAGTAATGCAAATACAAGTGATTAAAGCCGAAAGCAGAGGAAAAGCAGATTATGGGTGGTTGAAGGCTAACTATTCATTTAGCTTTGCCAATTACTACAATCCCGAACATATACATTTTGGTGTGTTGCGCGTTTTAAACGATGATGTTATCGCACCATCGGGGGGATTTGACACCCATCCGCATGATAACATGGAAATCATTACGATTCCTCTATCAGGCCGTCTGGCACATAAGGACAGCATGGGACATACTTCTTATATCGAAAGTGGTGAAATACAGGTGATGAGTGCCGGCAAAGGAATCTTCCACAGTGAATTTAATGGTAGTGATGAGGAAGAACTCAACCTGTTTCAGATCTGGCTATTCCCAAATCAACGACAGGTGGAACCAAGGTATCAACAAATTTCTTTGAGCTCCTTGCACAAAGAGAACGAATTATACCAGGTTCTAAGCCCAAATGAAAACGATGATGGTGTATGGATTTATCAGGATGCATGGTTTCATATGGGACAGTTAGAAGCCGGTTGGACAGGCAACTACCAGGTTAAAAAAGAAGGCAATGGAATCTATTTAATGGTGATTGATGGGGAAGTTAAACTTGATAAATACACTTTAAATAGAAGGGATGCGGTTGCGATAACTCAAGCTTCTGAAATAAAATTAGAAGTGCAATCAGATACACGTGTTCTGATTATGGATATTCCAATGAATAATTAATTAACAACAATAAATTTGATACTTATGAAAGCAAGAATTTTTATTTTAGGATTGGTGATGGCCATTATTAGTGTCAATACTTTTGCACAGGAATTTAAAGCCAACGTTGATGCAACATCAATTAAATGGACAGGTACTAAGGTAGTTGGTTCATCTCACTATGGGTATGTTAAACTGAAGGAGGGAAATCTGAGCCTGACGAAAGGCAATATTCAGGATGGTAAATTTGTAATTGACATGTCCAGTATGACCAATACTGATATTGAAAATGAAGATTACAATAAAAAACTCATCGGACATTTACATTCAGATGATTTCTTTAGTGTTACACAGTTTCCAACTGCCACACTTGAAATTCTAAAGGCCGAAAAATTCAAAGGTGATAAAGCCTCTGTCAATGGACAATTGACGATTAAAGGACAAACTAAACCGATTGAATTTACTGTAGAAAAGAAGGAAAACTCATACATTGCTTCTATTGCCGTTGATCGAACAATATATGGTATTCGCTACGGATCAGGTTCATTCTTTGATAACTTAGGAGATAAAGCAATTGATAACGAATTTACGATGGATGTAAAATTAATTGTTGAGTGATACAATTAAAAGGTATTAAGCGATATGAGCTAAAACATATCGCTTAATACCTTTTAAGAATCATAATGAAGATTCTTCATCAAAATCATTATTGTCTACAGCAATAATTACCAGACCGGTCAGGGCTGCTAAGCCAACAACTTCACCCACTCCTGTTGATTTTGATACATAGAATTGATTGGCTTTTTCAGGTAAGCGTGTATCAAGAGTTTGGTAGATTGAAGTCACCCAAAAGTTACTGTCAATAAACTTCCAGTCATCTTTCGTATTGGCTTTATAACTTACGTAACTTCGAAAAAGTAAGGGTGAGTTTTCTTTTGAAAAGTCGTATGCTTTAACATCATAACTTTGACCATTTGCCGCTTTCAAGGTTCTTCTTTCTTCTTTTGAACCCATATTGGTATTTAAAAACCCTGAGCAGACTGTTACATTATCAAGCTTTAATAACGATTGTGGCGGGATAAATCCACTGCGATCATTATTCATTATCGAGCCAACAGAGCTTCCATCAGTATAAGTATTGTTGTGAAACTCAGTGGAAATTTCCGAGTACTCGGCACTAAATACAGCTGTTTCTGGATTAATGGGAAATGTCTCGCCATTGATAATTAAAGATGATCGGTTCCAATCAATATAAATAGGTTGCTCCAGTTTGTTGTAAATGCTTAAATGCAACGGACAGTTAGGGCCATTAAAGGCATAATGCAGTTGAATTGTATCATTCTCATAAATAAAACCATCGGAAAAAGGTTGTTCCAGGTTACTGTTTAGGGTAGCAAATTGGTAGCTTGAACAGGAAGAAAAGAGATAAACAGAGAATACAAAAATCAGGTTGAGGTATAGGTTTTTCATGATAAGAATTTTTAAGGTTATAAAATAATATCACGATTGAAACAAAAACTATGCCCGAATGTGGAGAAATCCTATTAAAATTATATAGATAAGAATTACTTGCTCAAGTGATTTTTATTCAGGTGTGTTAGCTTTGATTGAGGCTATTGAAATAACAGTCAGGAAAACTAAGCAGACATAAGCGATATAACTGTATGAACCAAGTTGAGTTTTAGAAGAACTAAACAAAAAAGGACCCAAAGCACTAGCCATCACAATTATTGACATGGCTTTTCCTGAAATAGCCCCAAGGTTTGTTCGTCCAAAAAAACGAGGCCAGGTAATAGCATTAATCACCGCAAATAGACCACCAGTAATGCCTAATCCAATAATGATAAGATAAATGCCATATTGGTTCGATATAAAAACCAATCCAATACTTGCCAGTATTGCACCTCCGATCATCACGTATAAAATTACTTTCAGTTTTATCCAGTCACTGATGAAGTTAGCTATTAAAGAGATAAGTACTGATACAAATGTTATTGGCAGAAAAATACTGATAGCCTCAGTTCGGTTTAATCCGGCCTCACTAAATAATGATACCACATGAAAAGTTAATCCGGTAATAAAGAAAGCATGGAAAGCCAATATGAGAGTATACATCCAGAAACTTCTGGTTTGCACGGCCTGCGACAACGTATAAGCTTTTTCATCCAATACTTTCGATTTAGTAGTGCTTAGCTTCTTAATACCATCTGGCTGAAGTCCAAATTGTTCAGGATTGTCTTTAAAGAATAACAAAACCATTACCAGAACAAGTATCAATCCCAATGCCATCACCTGCCAGGCTCCCTGCCATCCAAATCTCTGAATCAAGGAATCAATGAAAAGGGGAGATGCTGAGAAGCCTAATGAAACACTAACACTGCTGAAAGCATTAATACGGCCTCGTCGTTGATCGAACCACTTCATGATCATATTTCGCGATGCCATTGTCAGAACTCCTTGTCCGCTAAAGCGCATCAGAAAAAATAGTAAAATCATTGTAAAGAATGGTACTGACCAATGAATGAAACCAGTAAGACTTTGAATCGATTGAGTGATATGTTCTGAAACGGAGCAAAGAAATAAGGTAAACGCAAGTAATAATATTGACAAAGCAGCTGTTGATGTTACACCATACTTGTCGTATAACTTACCAGCCCGTGTTAAAACAAATGAGCTGGTGAGCGTTCCAATCATATAAGCCAGGCTAAATTGATTACGTGTTAGATTTAAAGCTTCTTTAACCGGGTCGGTAAATGTTGAAACACCAGCTGTCTGACCAGGAATACTGGCCCAAATTCCAATTGTCCCTACAATTGATATAATATAACCATAGAAAAATGGGAAACTGGCTGGCTGTATAAACTCCTGTAGCTTTTTCATTATCGCAAAGGTATAAATTAACATGAGGCTTTGGTGGTTGAGCTGCAACAAGTATATTCGGGAAAACAATTGTTATGCGTCGAAAAGAAAGAGAAATAACTGATCAGGAGATCATCCAGAAGATTTTATCGCAATCAAGCATATGCCGTTTAGCATTCAATGATGAACCTTATCCATATATTGTACCCATGAATTATGGTTATCATGATGATGCACTATACTTCCACTGTGCTCTTGAAGGTCGAAAACTCGAATTAATTAAAAAGAACAGCAGACTAGCATTTGAAATCGAGTATGAAAGTGAAGTAATAAAAGGAAAAGAGGCATGCCAATACACGACAAGATATCGATCGGTTATTGGCACTGGTGATATGGAAATAATTCAGGATGATGAGCAGAAACGTTTTGGACTGGATGTATTGATGAGACAACATGGCAAGTCAGACAACTCGTATATACCGGCTGCACTTAAAAGAACCTTGGTATTGAAACTGACTATAAATTCGTTATCTGCGAAACAAGCTGGTGATTGGGAATAAAAAATGTTCGGTGAATCCTGATTGGGTATACAGATTCACCGAACATTTAAGCGTCTCACATTACTAGGCATCAGCCCAATGTGTTCTCGAAATTTTGATTACTGTAGGATGTACCAATCGTTGATAATCTTTGTAGGTCATCTGAATCAGTTCAGCGTGATTACATGCATTAAAGGCAATGGTTTTATCCTCTGTGAGTTTTTCAGCAACAAAAACTTCCATGTTATACAAGTTGCCAAAAGGTGGCTGAGCACCGACTTCACAATCAATAAACGCATCTTTAAACTCTGATTCAGTTGCTAAACGTACGTCTTTAGCAGCAGTTGCTCTTTGTAATTCTTTCAGATCAACCTGAAAAGACGCCGGAAGTACGACCATACAAAGTTTACCATCAATTTTAACCATAACCGTTTTGGCAATTTCATTGCCTGAAATATGCGAATATGCAGCTGTTTTTTGTGCTGTATATGCTCTGGAATGCACAATCCGTTTATAATTGATGTGCTCCAGATTTAAAAATTTTTCAAGACGTGTAAGTGGCATAACCTTTCCTCCAATTAAATATTTAATAATGTGTTTCAGACTAAAGCAAACAAAAGTTACTGCCAAATTGAGTTGCTGTAAAGAGTTTTCAGCTGAAAAAAATGAGCTTTGTGCTTATGTACTGATTCTCAGAATATATTTTTGTTTTCGATTATTTATGCCAATTTTGTGCGTCATTATAAAGAGGGAGTATGGAAAAAGGACAAGAGCTAACGACAGAAGAACTTCATTTCTTAGGGATAAAAGTGGTTTATAAAGACATGATAGATAAGGGATTTAAAGTCCTGAATGTTCGAAAAGAACCTGATGTAAATCCACAGATACTCGCTACAAAAGATGAAAAAAGATACTTTGTTGTGGTGCGTACAGCCACTTATCCGGATATGGGTTTATTATTGCCTCACATCGCAGCCGAAGTAATGAAGCATGGGAATAAGCATAATGCTATTTGTTATTTTGCTAGTGTTGGTATAGCAAATGCTAACGGCCAGACAGATGAAGAAATGGCCAGACCGGTGAAAGATGGTGAATACTATATTAATTATAAAGGATTAGAATTGTTCCCAAGCTATTAGTGAAGATGCTGAATAATATAAAAGAGTTTTACAGAAAAAACAGATTATTGATTATTGCTGGCCTGGCATTTTTAATGCTGATGCAAATTTGTGGACGCGGAGGCCGGATTGACAGATCTAATTTTGATGCATCAAGACCTTCTCAACCCAACGAACTTATCGAGGATGACACACAAGTGAAACCTCTCAATGAACTTTATTACGAAGAGCAGCAAAAAAGAGAAGGTAAAAATCCAGAGATGATTTCCTTGTATATTTTAATGGGTTTGGTGCTTTTTGTTTATGTTGCTACTAAAAGAGGGTGGTTGCAGCGCCTGACACCATCGATTGTATGGGTCGGTGTTAGTATAAAGCGTAATAAGACAAGCAAAGAACGAATTGCAACAATTTCTATCCGAAATCATACGAAGGAGAGTTTAACATTTTCGCCACCTGTATTGGCCTTTAGTGCACCATTTAAAAAAGCACGACGATTCAGAATCAAAGGGGGAAACGATAATATTTTCCCATTGACACTAATGCCAGGTACCACGCATAATATTTCCATTAATGTTGATGCGTTTAAGCAAAAGGCCGCAATTGGTTCTGGCAGCAGTTGGATAAAGGTTGAGGTAAATGCAGGTATTAAAAGTTATCGATCAATTTGGAAATATTTATTTTAAGCAACTATTATAGCGATGGGTTGTTTATAGCAATACAAGTAAATTAACAGAAATGAAAAAGGGATTCTGGGCCGAACAATGGTATAAATATCGACGGAAGAAAACGATTCTTGGGATCATTTTTGACTTTCTGTTCACATTATTAGTAGTTGCAATGATCTTCCCTGCATCCCGAAAGGTGGTTTCTTCAACCATCATTCGTTACAGTATGTTTACGCCGCGCGAAAGTAAAGATGTTAATTACTTAAGTGAGCAGGACTATCAATGGCATATTGAGGATCTGGATGGAAACATGCTTGAACTTTCATCATTAAAAGGCAAAGTTATTTTTATAAACTTCTGGGCTACCTGGTGTCCGCCATGCCTGGCCGAAATGCCATCTATTCAGCGACTTTATGATGAATTTAAGGATGATATAGCTTTTGTCATGGTAAGTCAGGAGTCGAAAGGTATTTTACGCGAATTTGTAGAAAAGAAAGAATATAGCTTTCCTGTATATGTTCTTCGAAGTCGCCAACCAAATGTATTTGCTTCCCGAAGTATCCCGGCTTCCTTTCTTATTTCTCCCGAAGGGCAAATCGTCATGAAAAAGCAAGGGGCTGCGCGTTGGGATGGGAGCAGGGTAAAAGAATTAATCAATGGTATGTTATAAGCCAGCTTTGTTAAAACAGAATTTCTAAAGGATTACCATATTTGACAAGCCTGCAGACAAATAAAACGTTTGTTCAGCTCTTTCTGCTATACCAGCAAATTTCCAGAATATTACATTCCTCATTATGCGAGTTTATCTCGAATATTCTACTTTACAGCTGACTTAAGTTATCCATTTCGAAGTAGAGCCTGTTTATTATTTTTATCTTTGATCCGCATTAAATATCAATTAAATAACGACAATGAAATTCAAACGCATATTATTAAAACTGAGTGGTGAGTCCTTAATGGGTGATCAGGGCTATGGCATCGATCCTGAGCGTTTAAATGATTATGCCGAACAAATTAAAGAAGCTTCGGAAATGGGTGTTCAAATAGGTATTGTCATTGGTGGTGGTAATATCTTTCGAGGCCTGAGTGGTGCTTCAAAAGGGTTTGACCGTTATAAAGGCGATCAAATGGGTATGTTGGCGACTGTAATTAATGGATTAGCCCTTCAATCAGCATTACAGTCGATGAATGTAAAAACGCGTGTTTTGACTGCTATCAGAATGAATCCGGTGGGCGAGTACTATGATAAGCCTAAAGCCATAGAGGCTCTTGAGAATGGGGAAGTAGTTATTATGGCTGCAGGTACAGGAAATCCATATTTTACTACTGATACAGGCTCTTCATTACGTGGTATAGAAATTGAGGCCGATGTGATGTTAAAAGGCACACGTGTGGATGGTATTTATACAGCTGATCCGGAGAAGGATCCTAATGCAACTAAATTCGATGAAATAAGCTTTGATGAGATTTACAATCGGGGCCTAAAGATCATGGATCTGACTGCAACAACCATGTGTAAGGAGAATAAACTTGATATAGTTGTATTTGATATGGATACAAAAGGCAACCTGATTAAGGTGCTTAAAGGGGAGAATATCGGGACTCTTGTTAAGAATTAATATCAGGTATTTATAAAATAGAAAAGGGAGCAATTTGCTCCCTTTTATTTTATATATAGACTAGTAAACTTTATCCGTAGGTTAGAATTCCCACATATCGTGTTCTTTCTCGAAAATACTTTGTTTGATTCGCTCTGACTCCATCATAGCTTCCATACCAGCAGTGTAATCCTCGATGCGACGGTTGTTATACACGTTTGCTTCTTTGTAGATATAACTACCAAAATAACGCTTAATAAATATATCATCGAAAGTACGTCTTTGAGCATCGTTTCGAGGGTTAAATACTTCATGACGGGCTAGTAAACCACGTGCTTCCGGGAAGTAAATCCAAAAAGTTTGCGACTTTCTTATTTCTCCCTCGCCATTATTGCTGGCAACATATTCTCTAATTGGACATAAACCAATAATGCGAACATCCATGCGTGAATATTTACGGTCGAAGAACCAGATTTCCTTCAACATGACCTGCTTAATCTCTGTTGAACGAACATCACCTTCAATTACTTTATCCACGTATAAACCAGTTTCTACATCACGCACTTGCTGTGTATCAGAAACTGCCCCCATTTCGCGCATTACCTGATCCAATGAGAGTGCTACCTGAAATTCATCTTCGGTCTTAGTAGAATAAGCCGTTAGTCCTTCAAATTTGATACCATACATTAATAGATCGATTAAACTATATCGATCATCCATCTGTGTAGTTGGATAATACATTGGTAAGTTAATCTTCTCACGCAAGTCAATTACTCGCCAGATTTTTTTTGCCCATAGAACATCTGCCTCACGTACATGAGCGTAAGGAATTGGCTTACGATTTGGTACATGGTCTTTAGTGTATAACTCGGTGTTCACTTCTTGTGCATGAGTCACATCTACTGAACAAAAACCAACCATTACAATCAGGATAAAGAATAATCTTTTCATTGCTTTTTATTTAATTTCCTAGTCAACAGTTATTACTATCGGAGATAACTTTTTGTTTCTATTATCTGGTCCAATAGCCTTAATTTCTTCAATTGTCACTTTTGCTCCCCTAGAAACTCCTTTCAATAAATCTTTCTGTGCTTCTGTAACTCGGTTACTATTAGAAAGTTCTGATTGGTAGAATCCATTTTTGATGGTAGCAATGCTAAATTGAGTTACTTTATATTCAAGTTCAAAATCAAAGTCGGGTCCCATCTCAGCAAAAACACCGCTTTGGCTGATTAAAAGGTTTTTTCTGACCTTTCCATCTCTTTTGCCTGCAAAAGTGGCATATGGTAGTGGCAAAGGTTTAATTCTAAATTCCTGGCTTCCAAGGCGTCTTGTTTTACCATTTATTTCAGCCGAAACACTTACTACAGCCTTTCCCCCGGCAAAGCCAGGCCTAGGCTTCACCCAATAAACATCACCTCGTTTGCGATAAGTACAATTACCAAATGATACTTTCAGTTGACTGCCTGATATACCAGGTACTGATATCTCAACAGGATTTTCAAGTGCTTCATAGAACACATTCATCTTTGTTGGTGAAATCACAACATTTGGTTGAATTACTTCATAGTTTCTTGTAACAGGATATGTACGGGGTTGCCCATCAGGACCTTTCATACTGATGACACCTTTCCAGCTTTTTTCACCCAATGAGTTAGCTGGAATTGTTAATATGCCTCGTCCATTCTCTTGTCTTTCTACAGTATAATTGTCAATATTATATTCCGGCAATTGGAGCGTATCTGTTGCAGCTAATAATAATTCAGCCCGATACTCACCTCCTCTAATAACAATTTCTGAACGAGGTATAACGATTGGTTCTACTTTGTTAAATTTAAATGAACCTTCGTCGATTCTATTAAGCATGTAGTTGGTAACATCAGCCTGAGCATTTCTAATATTGCTTTGAATACTACTTAAAAGAGCAAATGAAGCCGATAATGGTAAATGTTCAAACTTTTGACTTTCCCATGATTGTTGCACCTGACCTTTTTTTGATGGTGGCTTAGGCTCGGTTGACAAACTCTTTGTAATATTCTTAATTAGCACTGTATCTTCCTCGTCAATATAACTAAGGAGGGTTTCTTTATACTCGCCAATTTTTGCTTTCAATTCCTCACTTCGAGCACCTTGCTGTTCAGTAATCATTATTTGAGCAGCTACATCCTGGTTGTCTGCTCCTTTGTAATTATCTATGGTTCCCTCTGAATCAACAGTACGAACCATTATCATTTTTAAAGTGTCAATATGATTATATAAAGAATCTGCTTCATTATATATTATATTAACATTATCGCGAATTGGCTTTACTTTCTGAGGATTGGCCAACTCTGCTTTTTCAAATTGACTAACTAATTGGTTGTTTTTGACATTTGTAGCATTAATACTCTCTTGTATACTTTCATCTACCAGTTGAAATGCTTGAAGTAATTCTCCTGACACATTCAATGCAAGCATTGCTGTCAGAAAAAGATACATCATACCGATCATCTTCTGCCTGGGGGTTTCGGGACAATTTCCGCCACTCATAATGTTGTACTTTTTAGCAGTTTATAATGATCTCTGATTATTTACTTCCCATATTCATAGCACTTAGCATATTGCCATAAATGGAGTTCAACTCAGATACAGATTGACTTAATTGGGCTACTTGCTCACGATAAACCTTTGCATCATTTGCTGATTGCTGGAATTGATTAGTTATCTCTGATAAACCTTGTGTTAATGCTTGTGAGGCTTGTACCTGACTATTTACACCTTGTAGTTGCAACTCATAAGCTGAATTAATAGCTGCCAAGTTTTTGGCCACATCGCCAAGCTTTTCACCATAAGTTTGATTGTTGGCAGAAAGTATTTCGAAGTGTTCTTTAATTTGATTACCCGATGATGCGTAAACGTCTGCCAAGGCCTGACTACTTTGAGCCATAGAAGCCTGTTGATTGGCAAATTGTCCAACTGCATCACCTGCAGATCTCATATTTTGTATATATGCATCCGTTGCTACTGTTGCATTACTTAAATCAGATAATTGCGACGAAGTTGTTGATAGTTTTTTAATTCCATCTGTTAATTTTTCGATATCACTATTATCCAAATTACCACTTTGAACAAGTGCAGCTAATTCACTGCCACCTCCTTTTGCGCCATGATCTTTTGGTTCTAGTCCATGTAACTCTGGATAGACTAGACCCCAATCAGGCATTTCATGCGGTTTTTCAAAAGCTGACAAAGCAAATATAATTGCTTCGGTACCTAAACCTGCAATGAGCATTATAGATGCATAAGGTAAGTGAAGAATCTTCCAAAGTGCTCCTAAAATTACTACAGCAGCACCAAGACCATATACTTTACCCATTACTCTTTTATAGCCAGGGCTCTCAACAAATTCCGAAATACTCATAATGACCTAATTTTTTCAATTAACCGTCCTAAAAATTGATTAAGTTTAGTCACCAATGTAATCTCTTACACATCGGAAACCGATAAATGATTTAGAAGAATCCTGGTACTCATATGTGCGTGTTCCATTTTGCAAAAAGTATCCAACATCCTTCCAGGATCCACCTCTCAACACTTTTCTCTTCATCACATGCGGATCATCAGGTAAGGCATTGTATTTATAAGTTGGGTTGAAATCATGGGTAAAAGTGTATGCAGATTCATCATAGGCACTTGAAGTCCATTCTGCAACATTACCTGACATATCAAACAATCCATAGTCGTTTGGTGCGTATGAACCTACGGACACTGAAGTCATACCGCCATCATCACCATATCTACCACGTAAAGGCTTGAAGTTTGCAAGGAAACATCCTTTATCATTGCGGGTATACATTCCACCCCAAGGATACATAGCATGTTCCAAACCTCCACGTGCGGCATATTCCCATTCTGCTTCAGTTGGTAATCTGTAATTGTTTACTGGCGGTTCACCTTTACTAGTTAAATAGTTGTTTAACAGTTGAGTTCTCCAAATACAGAAAGCAGTAGCTTGTTTCCAGGTAACACCAACGACAGGATACTCATCAAAACCTGGGTGCCAAAAGTATTTTTCTGCCCAAGGCTCATTGAATGAGTATGTGAAATCAGCAATCCAACATAAGGTATCAGGATAAACATTAACAGCATCTTTCATGATGAAAGCAGAACGATCATTGATTTCACGTTCTTCACCGTTTTGGTCATAAACAACACCTTCGTATTGCTTTGTTTCAAAGTTATATCTGTTACTTCTTTTAGCTGCCTGAAGAAGGTCTACCCATTCATATTCGTAGGTAAGCTTGCGTGTGTCGATTTCTTTTCTCCTGAAGAATCTTTCGTTTTCAGCCAAAAACATTTCATCCAGAATTTCAGCATATTCTTCATTGTCCCACTCAATTTCTTCTTCCCAATTCAGGAATGGTGGGTCAATTTCGTTTCCAAGATAGTCTTCACTAATTAAGAACTCTTCGAACTGCTCACCTAACAATCGACGAGCAATTGAATCTCTTACCCAATATACGAACTGACGATACTCACTGTTAGTAATTTCTGTTTCATCCATCCAAAATGAACGGACAGAAACTGTTTTTGATTGTGAGGTCATTGTATTGGCAACGTCCATATCATTTGGTCCCATATTGAAACTTCCCTGTGGAATAAATAACATTCCGAAAGGATCTGGTTCATAGAATGAGGCCCGGCGTGCGACGCCTGTTAATTCCCCACCACTGGATTGTCCGCATCCAGTTAAGATGGTGATAAAAACGACACTGATGGCAAGTACTTTCTTCATAATAGCCTTAATATCTGAATTACTCTTATATAATCTAATTACTTATTTATAAATATCTTACGCTCTTGTATTGTTTCTTTCTTTTTTCTAAGCTCAAATCAAAACTGTATCCTAACATAAGTTCATGTGAGCCGTTTTTTGCTCCGCTAAGTTTTGAAATGCTTATATCATAACTATATCCAATGCGTAAACCATTATTTAATTCGACACCACCAAGTAATACAATAGCGTCTTGCATTCGATACGTTAAACCTCCCCAATACTTATCCTTCAATATGCCGTTAATGTTCCAATCAATTTGATAACTCGACATATTTGATTTTAGAAATATAGATGGAATTAATACGATCGGTCTTTTTTTCATCTGCATGCGGTAACCAGCAGAGATAAAAACAGTACGGTCAAGGTAAGAAGTGTATGTATCCTTAAATTTAGGTTTTGGTTGATTAATGTGAGCTACTGAAATCCCCAGGTAATAATCCTTGTGTTCCAGAAAAGCTCCAATGCCAGCATCAAAAGCCATGCCTTCGTCATCAGGGAATGTTTCTTGTGAGTGATAATCACTTCCCATTAAATCTTCACCAGGCATTGTTTCTAAAATACTTCCTTCGATGCCCTGGTTTATCAGTCCCAAAGAAAGTCCTACTCCTAATTTACCGTAATCTGTTTCCCATCTTCTTGTATATATGCCAGACATATACAATGTTGTAAATGCTCCGATATTATCATTCATTATGGATAAACCGATTCCGCTATTCCATCCCAATAAATTTATTTCTGTATCAACACCAAATACCGTTGTGCTTGGTGCCATGGAGGAGCCCCCTTCCGGAGTAAATCCACCCATCCATTGTTGTCTGTTACCGAGTGTTACATTTACCATTTCACTTGTTCCAGCATATCCTGGGTTGACAGTCAGGTGATTAAACATGTTCTGACTGAACTGTGGATACTGCTGCCCCTTTGCAACAGAAGCAACGCAAAATAACAGAAAAATTACTATTCTCCTAGCCATGCCATAAAAAAGCTGGTATTAACATTACGAACCTTCGTTCTTTAATTATTATTGACCTTAAATAACTCAGTTAAGGCCTTTTATTTACCAGCTGACAAAATGCTGGGGATATATACTCTAATTCTATTATAAAGGTTTCATTTTTCAATTGCATTAATTACAAAAAGCTACTTTTGAGCTGATTTACAATCTTTTTTTTGAATAAAGCGAAACCATTTTTCAGGTATTTCATTCGCTGAGGCAATATTAAAATCAGCTTGTGAACATGCAATTACTTCAACTGTCCCATTGTCAACAGGTATCTCAACCCACCATCTGTTGTTTTCAGGATTGTTATAAAACTTGATCTCCAGCTCGTAATCCTCTAAAAAAACAAAAAACTGACGGTATGTATCCAATTCTTTTACTGGATAATCATTATAACGTCAAGCTATGCCTTCTAGTATGTGCCAGATTGCCTGTGCTTCAAGATAAATGCCTT
>NZ_CEXQWX010000144.1:0-15049 GCF_982718395.1 Carboxylicivirga sp. | reverse complement strand
TGTCTTTTGTATGTGCGCTTACCCTCTGAATCTCCCTGAAAAGGGAGACATGAATAGTAGTTTGATATGACGTATTGTAACCCAGACTAACTATCCCAAGGGGATACAATGCTATTAAGTTAAAAGGATTATAGAGCTGTAAATAAAAGCAGCGTTAGCCAGAGCAATAGTCCGGGCCAAGGTAGGCGAGAGGTCTTCAAGGGGGCACTCGAGGAGGATGTGTGTCAGCCGGAATTGAAGGCCGGTGAGGGTTGAAGGATTCTATTGCTCTAGACTTTTTTGCTTATACTTTTTGTGGTAATGACAAAAAGTAAGTAGGGTTTGGGACAACGTCCCATCTAAAAAAGAATCTCATGAATTCCTTAATATAAAAGCGTTAACGAGGATGATAGGGATAAACTATTTCGATTGCAGAATTAAGGGTACCTTTACGCTTTGAAAACAACAAATGGAATTCTTTAGGTGACTAACTATCTAAAATAATTCTAAAGAAGTACCGCGCTACCTAATTTGTCCACTTTTTCAGATTTGCTACAGATTTCAATTTTATTTTTGATTCATAAGCTGCTAAAGTGGCTTCTAACAAACGAACGAACAAGTAATTCTGAATTGAAATATGGTTGGTCTAATTGGAATCAGTCACCAAACTGCACTACTTGAAATACGTGAGCAACTGGTAATTACCAGAGAAGAAATTACCGGTCTTTACGAATACCTGAATCAAAAATGTGATGTTGATGGTATCATGGCTTTGAGTACATGTAACCGGACAGAGCTGTATTTTGAAGCAAATCCTTCTGCTGTATCTGATGTTAAGGATTTTGTGGGGCAGGTAACAAATGCTTATATCGCCTATTTTAAGAAAGATGACAGTGTGAAGAAATATTTGTATTCGCACACTGGTATTGATTGTGCCCGCCATTTGTTCCGCGTTGCTACAGGACTTGATTCGTTGATTCTTGGAGAATACCAAATTGTATCTCAATTAAAAGAAGCCTTCTCATGGGTTGACAACACAGCAATGGTTGGCCCTGAATTAACCCGAATGGTGCACAAGGCATTTGAAGCAGGAAAGCTAGTTCGTACTAAAACAGCTTTGAATAAAGGTGCTGTTTCTGTTAGTTCAGCAGCTGTTGAGCTGGCAAGTAATAAGCTTAATGGTTTTCCTGATGTAAAAGTATTAACCGTTGGAGCAGGCGAAACAGGTACTATTGTTGCCTTAAACCTGTCGAAAAAAGGTTGTGTTAACAATTGGATTACCAACCGTACTTTAGGCAAAGCTGAACAATTAGCAGACCGGGTGCATGGTGTAGCCTTTCCATTCGAATCTTATACAGAGCAATTGACAACAGTGGATATGGTGGCCTATACCACTGGTTCATCAAGAGCCTTATTAACCAAAGAAATGTTGGTTGATATTATGCAGAAGCGTAATAACAAGCCTTTGATGATACTTGACCTGTGCAGTCCACGTAATGTTGAACCGGAAGCAGCAGATCTGGAAGGAGTTTGTATTTACGATCTCGATCACCTAGAAGAAGTTGTTAAAGCTAATTTCGAAAAGCGAAAAGGAAAGTTAGACGAAGCTGAAAATATCATCGAAGAAGTATTGGCTGAATTTGATGATTGGTTGAATGTTCGTCGAATGGGGTCGGCCATTAACGCCATTACGTCTACCCTAAAAGACGTGAATTCACTGGAAGCAAAAAATTATAAAAAAGTTAAAGACGATAGCGAGGCTTCGAAAAAGATTAACGAATATGGCGAGCACTTAAGTGCTAAATTTACACGGATGTTAATCAAGCAAATGAAGAATGTGACCAACGAGGGTCGCGATACCGAGAAGGTAAAATTACTCGAAGAATTTTTTAACTTTAACTCATAGAAATACAAATACAGATGTTTTATCATCTGTATTTTAGTTTGAAGCCTTTTATATGAATAAATCCACAATACGAATTGGCACTCGCGGAAGTAAGCTCGCATTGTATCAGGCCAATCTGGTTAAAACAAAATTGCAGGAAGCATTTCCCGAAAAAACATTTGAGATTGTAATTGTATCAACCAAGGGAGATAAAATACTGGACGTTGCATTGTCAAAAATTGGCGATAAAGGACTATTTACGAAAGAGCTTGAACATGCCCTGTTCAATGACGAAGTGGATATGTGTGTGCATAGTTTAAAGGATTTGCCTACCGTTTTTCCTGAAGGTGCTCAACTTGGCGCCATCTTAAAACGGGCCGAATTCAAAGATGCCTGGGTCAGTAAAGATGGATTATCCCTGGAACAAATGTCAGAAGAGCACACCGTAGCAACTTCCAGTTTGCGTCGTAAGGCTCAGATACATAGGATCAACCCTAAAGTGAAGGTGGTGGATATTCGTGGTAATGTGAACACTCGCCTTAAGAAAATGAACGATGGACACTGCGATGCTATGGTAATGGCAGGTGCCGGATTGATTCGCCTGGGTTTTAATGATAAAATAACCAGTCTTTTTGAACCGGATTATTTTGTGTCTGCTTGCGGTCAAGGTGCAATAGCCATTGAAATTCGTGAAAATGACACAGAGATAGATGCTATCGTTAAAAAGCTGCATTGCGAAACCAGTTATCAACAAATTACAGCAGAGCGTAGTTTTTTAAATGAGCTGGAAGGAGGTTGTCAAATACCTATCGGGGCTTATGCGCATATTGAAGAAGATAATTTAAAACTGCTTGGATTGGTAGCAATGCCTGACGGTAGTAAAGAATTACGATCAGAATTATCTGGAAAAGCTTGCGAAGCAGAAGCAATTGGGCGTAAATTGGCACAACAGCTATCGCAGGCAGGTGGAGCTGAAATACTTGAAAAAGTTCGTACTTTAAATAATCAGTAACATGGATCCTTATTCACGACAAACCTCGGTTATTTTAACCCATCCAATGGGAAAAGATGATTTATTGTATAATGGTTTGGTGAATGAGAGAATCAATGTGATCTGTGATCCGATGATTGATACCGAAGTTGTTCCTCTCGAGGATGAGTGCCGTGAGCATTTGTTTCAAAGTCGTCGGATAATTTTCACCAGCAAAAGGGGAGTTGAGTACTTCTTTCAACAAGTATCACCGGCCGATGTACTGGATAAGAGCTTTATCTGTATAGGTAAAAAAACAGCTCAGGTGTTGGAACGTTATGGAGTTAAACCCTGGTGGGTTTCTGGCGGGCGAACGGCATCCGACCTGGTAAATGAACTACAACAGGCTCACATAAGACCGGGTGAAAAGTGGGTAGGCATGTTAGGTGAACTGGCTGAAAACACCCTGGCTGATGGACTGAAAGAGGTTTGCAACTATAGACGCTACAATGTTTACCGGACAATTATTGCCCACGAACAAAATGAGAAAACCGTTGAGTTATTAAAATCAGGAGACCCTATGCTTGTAGTATGTACAAGTCCATCCTGCTTCAATGGTTTTACAGATTTATATGGCAGTTTAGTGCATGACGAAGTAGGCTTTGCCTCCATTGGACCAGCTACTTCCAAGGCCATGAAAAAAAGAAATATTACTCCCGCAGTTGTAGCTCGATTATCAACCTACGAAGGCCTGTGGCAAGAAATGAAACAACAATTAAAACCTCAATCATTAATATAAATTTTAGAATATGGCATTTCCCGAAACCCGCCTAAGACGTTTAAGATATAATAAAATAGTTCGCCAGATGGTGACAGAAACGCATTTGCGTGTAGAAGATTTGGTTTACCCACTCTTTGTTTGTCCGGGCAAAAAAGTGAAGAATCCAATCAGCTCTATGCCGGGTAACTACCAGATGTCGGTCGACATGTTAGTAGAAGAATGTAAACTGGCCGTTTCAAAGGGCGTCAAGAGCGTTTTGTTATTCGGTATTCCTGAGCATAAAGATGAGCACGGCCATGTGGCATGCCAGAGTGATGGTATCGTACAAAAGGCCATTCGTGCTATAAAAACAGAGATCGATGATATCCTGATCATTGCCGATGTCTGTAATTGTGAGTACACAACACACGGACATTGCGGTACTATTATCGACAATGATGTAGACAACGACAGCACTTTAAAAACCCTTGCTGATCAATCTGTTTCATTAGCTGAAGCCGGCGCTGATGTGATTGCACCAAGTGATATGATGGATGGTCGTGTGGCACGCATTCGCCAGGCATTGGATGAAGCGGGCTATGAAAAAACACCAATCATGTCATATGCTGCTAAATATTCCTCAGGATTTTATGGTCCATTCCGAGAAGCGGCTGAAAGTGCTCCGCAATTCGGAGATCGAAGCACTTACCAAATGAATCCAGCTAATTCAGACGAAGCCATGCGCGAGATTGCTTCGGATATTGAAGAAGGAGCCGACATCGTAATGGTAAAGCCTGCTCTAAGCTACCTTGATATCATCTATCGTACCAAAAATGAATTTGAAATGCCAACTGCAGCCTACAACGTAAGTGGTGAATTCAGTATGGTAAAGGCAGCAGGTGCTAACGACTGGATTGATGAAAAGCGAGTGATGATGGAAGTTCTGTTGTCAATCAAACGAGCAGGAGCCGATATCATCATTACTTATCATGCATTGGATGCAGCAGATATTTTAAACGGGAAAAAGTAGACATAAGACATAAGTATCAAGACACAAGACTGAAAGATCTATATTAATTGTCAACTGTAAATAGTCTTGGTACTCACTACTTGATACATAATACTAAAACAACAATGAACAACAATAATAGCAAAAATGCCTTCCAGAAAGCACAGGAAGTGATTCCTGGAGGTGTTAACTCTCCGGTACGAGCCTTTAAAAGTGTAGGTATCGACCCGATTTTTGTAGAAAAAGCCAAAGGAACGACCATCTGGGATATTGACGGTAATGAATATACCGATTTTGTCGCATCATGGGGACCACTTATTCTTGGACATGCGCATGACGAAGTGTTGCAAGCAGTTGCAGATGCTGCAGCTAAGGGAACCAGTTATGGAGCACCAACTGAGATTGAAACCGAAATGGCTGCTCAAATTGTGAATATGGTGCCATCGGTTGAAAAAGTACGTATGGTCAACTCAGGTACCGAAGCAACGATGAGTGCTATTCGCCTGGCTCGTGGATATACCAAACGTGAGTTGATTGTTAAGTTTGCCGGCTGCTACCATGGTCATGGAGACAGTTTCCTGATCAAAGCTGGTTCGGGAGCTATTACTTTAGGTTTGCCTGACAGTCCAGGCGTAACCAAAAGCACTGCCAAGGATACTTTGACAGCTGATTACAATAACCTGGAGTCAGTTCAAAAACTGTTTGATGATTATAGGGATCAGATTGCGGCTGTTATTGTTGAACCTGTGGCAGGTAATATGGGAGTTGTACCTCCTGCTGAAGGATTCTTACAAGGATTACGTACGATCACAAAAGATAATGGTGCCTTGTTGATTTTTGATGAGGTGATTACCGGTTTCCGTTTGGCGAAAGGTGGAGCACAGGAATATTTTGGTGTGATGCCTGACTTAACAACCATGGGTAAGATCATCGGAGGTGGTTTACCAGTAGGTGCCTATGGAGGTAAAAAAGAAATAATGGACATGCTGGCACCAATCGGACCTGTTTACCAGGCTGGAACTTTGTCGGGTAATCCATTGGCTATGGCTGCTGGACTAACAGCCTTGAAAAAACTGGATGAAACACCAAACGCCTACGAAGATCTGGAAAAGAAAGCAGCTTTTGTAGAAGCAGGTTTACGCCTGAATGCAGAAGAGCTTGGTATGAATGTCGTACTGAACCGTGTAGGCTCTATGATGACAGCTTTCTTCACAGAAGCCAAGCAGGTAACTTCCTTTGACGAAGCCATGACTTCAGATACTTCTAAGTATGCTGAGTATTTCAAGAATGCGGTTGAGAATGGTTTATACATCGCACCTTCTCAGTTCGAGTGCTTATTTATTTCAATGGCCCACACTGAAGAAGATCTTGAAAAACTGATTAAGGGAAATCGTAAAGCCTTAGAGGCAATTAAATAATTGTGCCCGGTGCTCAGTGCCTAGTGCTCGCTAAAGGAGTACCATGCACTTGGCACCATGCACTGAGCACTAAAACTATGAACAACATTTTTCTAGATACAGTAAATGGAAAAAACACAGAGCGTCCACCGGTATGGTTTATGCGCCAGGCAGGTCGTGTGTTGCCCAACTACAGAGCTTTAAAGGAGAATTACACTTTCTCAGAATTGATGGAAGATCCTAAGCTTGCGGCTGAAGTTACCTGGATGCCTATTTATGATTTAGGTGTGGATGCAGCTATTTTATTTTCGGATATTCTGGTAGTACCGGAGGCACTTGGTATGTCGCTTAAGTTTACGGATGCAGGTCCTGAGTTTGGTGCTCCATTACATACATTTGATGATCCTGTTGCGCAACTGAAACGCGATATGACAAAGCTTGATCATGTATATGGCGCCATTGATAAGATCATTGAAACACGTCCGGATGGAAAGCCGTTGATTGGTTTTTGTGGAGGTTTGCTGACTACATTCTGTTTCATGTTTCGTGATAATGTCCGCGACATCACCTTTAAAAATGCTACCGAGTTTTTATATAAAAACCGAAAAGCTAGCAAACAGATTATCGATGCCCTGGCAGAAGTTTCAACAGAATATGCACTAACACAGGTGAAGCATGGTGTTCAATCCTTCCAGTTATTCGAAACCTATGGAGGTCTGTTACCGGAAGATTTATACCTGGAGTTGTTTTTACCGGCATCGAAAAAGATTCTGAATGCCGTTCGTGATGCAGGTGTACCAACCATTTATTTCCCTAAAGATTTAGGAAACGGCATCAAAGCCATTGATAAAGATGTGGCTGATTTTGTTGGTATCGATTGGCGAATGAGCCTGAACCATGCTCGAGAGATTGTTGATCCCGAAGTTGGTTTGCAAGGCAACCTTGATCCACGTCTTTTATACGCATCGCAACCTGAGATAGAGCAGGTTTTAAATGAAAAGTATTTACCATTCGGACGAGATAACCAAAAGTGGATATTCAACCTGGGACATGGTATTTTACCAGATTTACCGGTTGAAAATGTGAAGTTTGTGATTGACTGGGTAAAATCAGTTGATTGGGGAAGAAAGTAGTTTTTAATGATTAGTGATAAATGATTAACATGTGAATGAGCAAAACACAGTAATCATTGTTTAGATAATGAAGCACTAATCACTAAACATTAATAATTAATCATTGAAGCAATGTTAGAATTTGATAGAAATCTATTGGAAAAATATAATATCGCCGGGCCACGATACACCAGTTATCCGCCCGCAACATTTTTCCACGAGGAGTATGGCAATGAGAATTACAAGGAGAGTGTGATTCTATCAAATGATGAAAAGCCGGAGAGTGTTTCGGTATATGTACATATTCCATTTTGTCCGCAGCTTTGTACGTTTTGTGGTTGCACCACTTACACAGGTATGGGGCAAAGCACGATTGAAAAATACATTGATGTATTGATCAAGGAAATTGAGATAGTCTCAAAAGATGTTTCAAAAGAGCGTCAACTTACACAAGTACATTGGGGTGGTGGAACACCCAACGCTATATCGGCTGATTTGATTCGTAAGGTGACAGATACCATTAAAGCCAACTTTAATTTTGCAGATGAATATGAGATGGCCATGGAATGCAGTCCGGCTTACCTGGATTATGACATGGTGGATCAGTTGCGCGATATGGGCTTTAACCGTATTAGCCTGGGTATCCAGGATTTCAAGAAAGATGTGTTGACAGCAATTAACCGTCGCCCGGCTAAAGTACCGGTCAATGAGATGATCGCCTACCTGAAGAAGATTGGATTCTCAGGAATCAACCTTGATTTGGTTTATGGCCTACCATTCCAGACACGCGAAAGTTTTAAAGAGACAGTGGCCGAGGCTTTAGCAGCTAATCCTGACCGCCTGGTGACTTTCTCATACGCACATATTCCACAAGTTATTTCACGTCAACGCATGTTGGAACAGTATGGTTTACCAACACCTGATGAGAAAATTTCGATGTTGGAAGATGCATATAATATGGCCATTGAGGCAGGCTATGTAGCTATCGGCATGGATCATTTTGCCAAGCCCGACGATGAATTTGCCATTGCATTGGAAGAGAAAAAACTACATCGTAATTTCCAGGGCTATTGCACGCGTGAAACGACTGGTCAGGTATATGGCTTTGGTACTTCAAGTATCAGCCAGCTGTTTAATGCCTACAGTCAGAACGAAAAGACCATCAAGAAATATATGGAACGCGTAGAGGCAGACGGAAGAGCAGTTGTCCGCGGATATCGCCTCAATCAGAGTGAGCAAATTATCCGTCAGGTGATTAATGAGTTAATGTGTAACTATTACGCTGACTTCAGACAAATAGCGGCTGACTTTTCAGTGGATGTTGATGCTGTTTACACAGCTGTTGAGTTTGCCGAAGAAAAAGTACAATCGTTTATCGACGATGGTTTATTAACAATCGAAAATGATGCCTTCACCGTTGTTGGACAAGGCAGATATGTAATCCGAAACATTGCCATGGCCTTCGATCCTGCATTAAAAAAAGGCAAAGGCCAATATTCAAAAACAGTGTAAAGCTTATATAGCATATTAAGATATTGAAAACTCCCTTTAAAGGGAGTTTTTCATTTATGATACAGATTAACGGTTGAATTAAATACGATGTGCCGCACTTTCAGTGCTATATCATTTTTTACTTCAATCGCAGAACTTTTTACCCTGTGTTCTTATATTTAGGCCTTACAGGCCAGCCAAAGAAGGACATATATCAGTCTTGCAAGGACGAAACATATAAGCATAGTCCGGTAGGGCTATGGTCAAAATAAATCATATAATGGAGAGCTGAAAGTCCGGTACGTTGTTTATTATCAGGCCTTAAGGTTTAGAAACCTTAAGGTCTTACATCTCACCTTTTATCATTAACAACACGGTTGGCTATATAATGTGAAATTTGCACCTTTATGCCTGATAAATAATAAGATAAATGAACCAGGTGAAATATTGGGCACAACGAATTACGGGAATTATAATTGCTATTTTAAACCTTCTTTGGACTAGCCACTGGATTTGGCTTTTTTATGGTTATCACTTTACGAATATCTTCTGGTTCTTTATGTATCCTAACTGGGTATTGGTTTTGAATATTGTTATTGGGTTAATTGGGGTTTATATTGGACTTAAATTAATTAGAAACAAAATGTCAGTTTTGACCGCGCTTATTATTGATATTCCTGTTTTTCTTTTGGGATTAATTGTTTCCCATTATGTTCCGATTTGATTATTTCCCTCTCACTAACACGTAATAAACAATGAATCACACGAAAGAACTCGTGGAGAAACGAAGGACTTGAATAAACATTGACACTGATATTTGTAGTATTATTTTCCTGAAATACTAATAACTGTTTGAAAACGTTTGTTAACTAGTATACAAACGCCAAATCAATTATTCTATGAAAGGTTTAAAGAGAGTAGTATTCTTATTACCAGAGTACCTTTTAATTGCTGCAGTTATATTTTATTATTTTTCGGCTGCAACCCTATTCAATCCGATAGCTATTGCATTAATTATAGGGTTAATCCTTCAAATTATTTATAAAAATCGAGTTGTTGGAATTATTATCCCAAGTTTACTAATTCTAACATGCTTCTATATGTTGTTAGCATTAATGTCAGAATTTAATGAATTTCCAACTTTTAATTCTGAAGCTAAGAAATTACTCTTTGCAGGATTATCATATTTTATATCAACAATGGTTGTTTCTGGTATTATGATTTTTAAATATGTAACCAGAGAAACAAAAAGCAATATTCAATTAGACATGCCAAATTGATTTATAGGAACTCCTGATTCTGCGTAAGCATTAAAACAATGAATTGCAGCTATCGCTATGACCCAAATTCTCTTGCATCTTAAGTAATAATCCACAAGATACCTATATCAATATCTCTATCCTTCCCTATCTGATATTTTCAATATTAGCCATCCCATACCTAAGAGCCCTATAGCTCAGATAAACGGAGCGCTACTGCTCTTAGGTACAGAGCGCCATAGCTCTGAGGTGCAGAGCAGCATAGCTCACAGATTAAGAGCGCCAGCGCTCTTGATCACAGAGCCCTGTAGCTCTAAGATAAAGGATGGTAAATGTTGATGCCTTTATACCGGGAAGCAGGCTGACATCAACATGGATAGGTTTAACCCAGATTATGCATTGGAACTTCGTAATGAGCATTGAAACAACAATAAAACAAGCATTTACTGAAACAAGGCATAGCATCGCTATGGTGAGTTGAAGAAAATGAACAGAGTGCCTTGTTTTGAAGTAGTTTCAGGGCGTAATAGAATTTCTGATGCATATTCTGGGTTTATGCTATTTACCTTACTCCACTTGCAGGTGATGCCTATAGGATACACTGTGGGGTACCTTAAGTAATTTGGAACAGCCTGTAAACTGTGTTACAACACTTAATTGATAATGACCTTTGTCTATTGCAGGCAGCATAATAGTGAGCTGTCTGGGACTATTAACCACTATCTGGCTTACTTTGGTGATGATCCCACTGTCTGTATTGGTCAGATAAACACCGACCTGGCTGTCATCTCCAATGATTTTAATTTTCTTTCCAGTTATAATAAGGGCGTTCAGAGGAGTTATAATTTTGTTATAGGTATTGCTGAAACAATCTTTAACAGTGCCAATTATCGGACCTGAGTCGGCCAGGCCTAACACATCAACCTTGGTGAACTTTAATGCTTTTTCCAGTTCAGGACCAATTGTGAACTGTGCCGAAATGTTGTGCTGATCTTTATCAAATTTAGCATTCCTGCCATTAAATGTACCTTTTATTGAAAGACGGATATTGCCCACAAGTGATTTGATCGGGTGACCTTGGACCATCATCTCGCATTTAATTTTATCAGCGGAATCCAGAATGTGTTTGATAGTTTCCTCCTTAATCTCAGAACCTCTGCCAACAATAATCCTGGCTATATTACTATTACTAATAGGGCTGTTGCTAACGATTCTTCCATAATACTTATTGCTTTGCTTCTTTAGTACGTTTTTATAGAGCCAGACATTTAATTTGTACATAGGGTAATAGTTTTCTTATCGACATGTGTAGATGAAGATAGTAATAACCTCTGTTCAATTTAAATTTTGCGTGACAAATTGTACTGATAATTAAAAATATCAGTATAAGTCTGCCGAGGCTGAAATAGGCAGGTATGAACTTAATTTATTAACATATAATAGAAGTATTGCTTGGTGTTATGGTGTGAATAATGTAGGTTTAATGTTCAAATGCAGTGTATAAAATAATTTCATATTTATTAACCATTTGAAGAATAAACTATAGATGGATGTAAACTTATTAATTCAGGAGTATTCAAGTGTTTCACTAACATTGGTAAGTTCTGCTCTTTATGAATTAACAGATGATAAATCAATGCTATATTTCCATGATGAACAAAAGTCAGATTTGTTTTTCATTTATCTAAATGAGTTTCTTAAGACCGAATTTACATCACCGCTTAATGGTGTGAAAAAAGTTTCACTCTTCACGTTAATGGAAGACTTTTGTCTTCAATATAAACATCATGGAGATTTTCAAAGATTTTTAAAAGTTATAGATGAAACTAAAGATTTTTTCTTTAAGAAGCGTTATTATAAGTATTACATCTCACCTTATGACATTGATTTTGAAATTTCATTTGCTGAGCTGATTAATATTCAATCAAATTATTCAAAACACAGTTTCTATCATCTGTCAAAGATGAAAGAAAAGCTTAAAAAGCATTTCAAGAAAAACAATATACCAAATTATGAACAAGAAGATTACAATGAACATTTAGCTTATTTCAAAGAAGCTGTTTTAGATGATAGATTGAATTTCAATCAAACGCATATAGTTGAACAATTAGGGAATCTTTTTCTGAGCTATTGGGATTTATTGAACTCAAGCCATCAATTTAAAATTGAGCAATTAATTAGAGACCACATAAGAGAAAAAGGCAGATTGGCAAAATGGGATATGAACAAACCTGACGACTTAGATGATGTCGAAGAGTTTTTTTGGACAATCAAAGGTAGATCAAGATTTAAACGAACTCGCTTATCTAATTTAGTCCCATCGACTTGTACTTCATTAATTGAGAAAGAAACTGATGAGAATAATTTCATAAATAAAAGTCGATAGATAAAAATGTGATCCCTGCGATACAAAGTCTGTAACTTCGATTGCACTGGTAAGTCATGTTGACAGCTATTTAACTGACATTGAAAAGAAGAACATAAAACTGATAAAAAAATTGAGCAGAAATAACTTTGCCTAACTTACTAAAGAAAACCAAAATGAGATTCCCGGATTCTTTTTACGAACATATAAAAAACAACACTCTAATTGATATTAAGGGAGGAAGAGAAAGAGAAACTTTTTTAAGTATTTGGATGGTTGAAGTGAATGATCGGCTATTTGTTAGAAGTTGGAATAAAAGTCCTCGAAGTTGGTTCACAGATTTTATAAAAACAGGGGTTGGGCAGGTAAAATATGGAAAGAACATTATTAATGTAAAAGGTAAAAAGCTACCTAAGAATGACAAAACAAACCTATTGATTGATGCTGCCTATTTGAACAAATATAATCAGGAATGGAATTTAAAGTATGCAGAAGGCATTTCTCAACCAGAATATGCCAATTATACCATAGAATTATTCTTCGATAGTGAAGAAGTATAAGTTAGCTATTGGGATATCAACTGGTATTAATAGCATTGGCCATAATACTTAAAGAATAACCTATCAGCTGCCTATTCTAATTTTCACACCAACATTAAACATTAAAAACTCATCACTCTTAAAGTAGTTCAGATAGCTTAAACCTATCATTGGCGATAAGCGAAATTGATCTTTCGATAATAGTTGGTAATCAGTTGTGAATTTAACCTCCTGACGGTAGCGTTCTTCATTTCTTCGGTTGGTCCATCGATAATTGGTGCTTAATGCCAGCTTTTGATTTATCAGGTATAAGTCAAATCCGGTTGAGCTCTCAAAGTAGGTTGTTTTAGGTGATAAAAGTGAAGTAAAGCCAATACCGTAGTTCAGTTTCAGGTTTTTAATAGGTACGCGTACAATCAACACCTGCCAGTCTAATGATTCAAGAGAGCCGGTATAATCATGTAATAATGAATAACGGATGTCGCTGGCCAATATTCCCCAATTGCCCCGTATGGAAGGATTAAAGCTTAAAGTACTAAGGTCGGTGCCATAATCCAGGGTACTTTCAAATGAAACGGTATTTGGATAGTCGTCTTTGTCCCGGAGTACTGCTTTTTGTGCCTCTATGGTTACAAATCCTATCCCTTGTATAATACCACCTACAATACTCGCGGCCAGGCTTTCACCAAAGCTTTCGCCAAAGCGTTTATTTCTGGCGGGTATTGTAGTTCTGACGGAGGAACTGCGGTAACTGTAATTGCTTTTGTGATCGTTCCTTACATTCGTTTTGATATTGCTCACCTGGGCCTGGCTCAGTGTCACAAAAATGAAAGCTGCCATCAAAGATGACAGCTTTTGAAAGCATCGCTTCATTTGTTAAGATTTAGGTTGCATCAATTAGACAACCATTCTTAATACAGCACTTATATTCTTTTTGTTAAAGAAGTTTAAAGAAAACTTTTAGTTTCCCTTGATGAAATTATGAAAGAACTTAATAGTTGAAGGCTTGCAACAAATCACCAGTATATCTGACACAAACATCAAGTGCCAAAGGTTTTGATCCTCTATACCTTGCACACAATTATAATATTAAATTAAAACACGATGAGAAGAATATTTCTTGGCTTACTTTTAATGGCTTTTGTATTTAGTGCCAGTGCTCAGAATCAATGGACTAAACTTTTTAACGGCAAAAACCTGAAGGGATGGAAAGTGCTTAATGGAACCGCAGAATATAAGGTTGAAAATGGAGAAATCGTCGGTACCAGCAAAACCGGAACACCTAATACTTTTCTTACAACCAAAAAGCACTATGGTGATTTTATATTAGAATATGAAATTAAAATGGAACGTGGACTTAATTCAGGTGTTCAAATCCGCAGTAATAGTTTAAAGGACTATAATAACTATCGTGTACATGGCTATCAGGTTGAATGTGACGATTCCGATCGTCGATGGACAGGTGGTATCTATGATGAAGGTCGAAGAGGCTGGATCTATCCGCTTGAATATAATCAAGCCGCTAAGTCATCTTTTAAAAATGGTGAATGGAATAAATTTCGAGTAGAGGCTATTGGTCATTCTATTCGGACCTGGGTTAATGGAATTCCCGTTACTAACCTTGTAGATGACCTGACAGCGGAAGGCTTTATTGGTTTGCAGGTGCATGGTATTGGAAAAAATAAAAAGCAGGAAGGTAAAACGATACGCTGGCGAAATATTCGTATCATGACCGAAGATTTGGAAAATGCGCGAAAGCCAATGGAAGGAATTCGTGAAGTAAGTTACCTGAATAATACTTTAACTGAAACTGAGCAAAAGAACGGTTGGCAATTACTTTGGGATGGCAAAACCACAGATGGATGGCGTGGAGTTAGATTGGATAAATTTCCTCAGAAAGGCTGGCATATCGATAACGGAACTCTGGTTGTTGAGAAGGCAGACGGTGCTGAATCAGGTAATGGAGGCGATATTGTAACCGTTAATAAATATGAGAACTTCATTCTGGAAGTGGATTTTAATATAACCAAGGGTGCCAACAGTGGTATAAAGTATTTTGTACAAGGAAATATTAATAAAGGAGAAGGTTCGGCAATAGGCTGTGAGTTTCAGATATTAGATGATAGAAACCATCCGGATGCAAAAAAAGGAGTCCTACACAATCGTACACTGGGATCTCTGTATGACCTGATCCCCGCAAACGGAAAGCAATTTAATCCAAACCTTATGGTGAAAAGGTTTAATGGCATCAATAGCTGGAACAGGGCTCGTATTGAGGTAAGA